>CAMNAD010000048.1 GCA_946530505.1 uncultured Bacteroidales bacterium | reverse complement strand
CCACCTACGGTCAGCCCGGATGGTATGAACTGCCCCTGATGAAGATTGCCAAGGATGGCAGTTATATGGTCAATGCGTCCGACAAGGATATGTATTATACCTGGCATATGTGTGCAGGCGGCGAGAAGGGCCCGGGTGGCAAAACCGCCCGCAATTATACCCTTTGCTACAGTGCCAGGCAGCACTGCCCGCTGTGGGTGGCGGCACCTCGGCACAAGATGTATGTCGGCTCTTCCGGCAGGACCGATGCCTACCGTGTCGACGCATCCATTCCGACGAATATCCAGTATAACTCCAAGTCTACTGGCGGCGGATGCAACAAGGGCCACATGCTCGGATCCGCTGAAAGGACATCGTCGACCGAAACTAACAGGGACGTGTTCTTCTATCCCAACATCGCTCCTCAGCTTTCTTCTGGTTTCAATACCGGCGGCGGAGGCTGGAACACTCTCGAAGACTGGGTTGACAAGCAGGTCTGCAGCGACACGCTGTACGTGGTCATAGGTTGCTATTTCGAGAAGTTTACGGACGGATATGGCAATACAGTGAGCCCTAAGACCATAAGTTTCGGCGGTCGCGACGACGTGGGCTTCCCCACGATGTTCTACTACATCCTGATGCGTACCAAGAGCGGCAGCAGCGGCAAGGCGCTCAAAAACTGCAGCGCTTCCGAAATCAAGTGTGCAGCCTTCGTCCGCGCCCACACTAACGACCTCAAGGGGCAGAAGGTCAGCAGCAGGGAAATGATGAGCGTTAGCGATCTGGAGAAGATCACTGGCTTTACATATTTCCCCAACGTGCCAAATGCTCCAAAGGGCAGTTTCAGCGCGTCCGACTGGGGATTGTAATTTTTTTACGTTTTTTCTTGCATATACGGAAATATCTTTTTTTATTTGCAGAAGAATGAACGCAATTATGGCAAATAACTGGTGGTGGCGCTTACAACTCTAGAGTCGTAAGTTCCATTGCCGTGTATATAGGAGTCAAGCAGCATATCGGACTTACGATATGCTGCTTTTTTTATGCAAATGATTAAACAATAAATATAAGGTATTATGAAACAGAAGAAATTCATGCTCCCGGAATCCGAGATTCCCACCCATTATTTCAACATCCAGGCAGTTATGCCCAACAAGCCTCTGCCTTTCCTTAATCCTGCCACCCGCGAGCCGCTCAAGCCAGAAGACCTGTATCCCATCTTCTGCAAGGCCTGCGCCGACCAGGAACTCAATCAGACGGACGTATGGATTCCCATTCCTGAAGAAGTGCGTGAACAGTATGCAGCCTACCGCTGCACTCCGCTGGTACGCGCATACGAGCTTGAGAAGGCGCTCGGCACACCAGCGCATATCTATTTCAAGAACGAGAGTGTTTCTCCTGCAGGCAGTCATAAACTCAATTCTGCTCTTGCCCAGGCTTACTATGCCAAGGAGCAGGGTGTTACCAATCTTACTACCGAGACAGGAGCAGGGCAGTGGGGTGGTGCCCTTTCTTATGCCACAAAGAAATTCGGCATAGACTGTGCGGTGTATATGGTGAAGATCAGCTATGAGCAGAAGCCTTACCGTCGTTCCATAATGCAGACTTTCGGCGCTGCCATCACTCCTTCGCCTTCAATGTCCACGCGCGCAGGAAAGGATATACTTACTAAAAACCCCAACGACAGAGGCTCGCTTGGCTGCGCTATTTCAGAGGCTATTGAACTTGCCTTGAGCACGCCCAACTGCAAATATGCACTTGGCTCCGTGCTTAACCACGTCTGCCTGCATCAGACCATCATAGGTCTCGAGGCGGAGAAACAGATGGAGCTGGCTGGGGAGTATCCGGACATCGTCATCGCGTGCTTCGGCGGTGGATCGAACTTTTCCGGCATTGCATATCCTTTTATGCGTCACAACATCCTGGACGGCAAGAAGACACGTTTCATAGCCGCAGAGCCCTATTCTTGTCCTAAACTTACAAAAGGCAAGTTCGAGTACGACTTCGGCGATGAGGCCGGAATGACCCCGCTTCTACCCATGTTTACTCTCGGACACAGCTTCAAACCTGCTTCGATACATGCAGGCGGACTCCGTTATCATGGCGCCGGCGTCATCATGAGCCAGCTGATGAAGGACGGCTATATGGAGGCTGTAGATATCGAACAGCTGGAGTCATTCAAGGCAGGAGTACTCTTCGCTCAGACTGAGGGAATAATCCCTGCTCCGGAATCCAGCCACGCTATCGCAGCCACCATTAACGAAGCCCTGAAATGCAAGGAAAGCGGAGAAGCCAAGACAATACTGTTCAATTTGTCCGGACATGGCTTCGTGGACATGAGCGCATACGACCAGTACTTCAGCGGAGAAATGCAGAACTATCATGTTTCAGACGCTGATTTAAAAGAATTTATAAAGAGTGCGGATGCGCTGAACAAGTAGTGTTTACCATTATAATCCGAAAGCCCGTGGCCATCTCTGGCGACGGGCTTTCCTGTTTTGATATAATCACTTAAGTTTAGGTTCTATAGCGGGTATGCGCTTTTCCGTATGCAAAGATGGCAAGAGGATTCCGCATAAAAAAAGAAAAGTGATTTGTGACGGAAGATTGTGACGAAAATGCCATTTTGTAGATTAAAAACAAAATAATGTGACGAAATTAATATAATTTGTATATTTGTCACTGCTAATTTTGTGACAGAAATGCATCATCTTCCGAAGAATTATTTCCGCTGGGGAACCGCGATTCTCTATATGACGGTCTGTCCCGTCTTTTATTTCGTCTTCATACTCATTTATGAGCCCCTGAGGCTGAGACAATATCTCGATATGGGCAGGGATCTCTATTCAATGAACCTTGCCATTTCTTTCAGCATATCCCTCGTTGTCATCGCCGGTCTGAGGGTCGCGTTCCATTTCATGCGCAAGCTACGGCTGACCTGGGCGCATTTCATCACCTGGAGCATGGGAGAAGTCCTGGTGACCGGGATGTTCATCGCCCTCTATCTATACCTGATGAACGGAAATCTTCCTTATTTTTCCGTTCTCCTCACCAGCGTCGGATTCTGCTATCTCATTTTCATTATTCCTTACGTGATCCTTACTCTTGCATTCGCCGTCGGCGCACACAGGGAAAAGGAAAAAGAGATTCTTGCTTCCATTTCGGCCAAGGATTCCGCAGACAATTCGCTTGTCCGCTTCCTTGATATCTATCAGAGACCTAAACTCATTATCGCTCCTTCCGCTGTCCTTTTTATTGAGGCAAGGGAGAATTACGTAATCATCCATTATATTGAGGGCGGCAGAATCAAGAACTTCGAGTTGCGCGCCACTATGGCTTCACTTGAGGAGATTTCCGAACACTATTCATTCGTACGCTGCCACAGGTCTTTCTATGTGAATCCGGCTCACGTAACCGTGCTACGGAAAGAAACGGGTTCTCAGGTATATGCGGAGCTCGATGTGGAGGGAATGCCGAGCATTCCTGTCTCGAAGAGGTATTACGACGCTCTGGCTAATCTGCTCTGATTCCTGCGAAGAAAAGCTGAAGGGCGTCCCGGGTGCGGCGGTTGACCGCGAAGTCTTCCGCTTTGCCACCCTGGGCGGAAGTGATCCCTCCGCAAATGTCCACACCTGCAATCCTGTTGCCTGCAACAGCCTCCCGGAGAATCTCCATCAAGCCGTCCAGAGTGCCGATTCCCTGGTTCCAGTTTGTCCTGGCGAAATCCTGGGAGAGCCAGTCGAGGTCAATACTTATATACAATTGCTCTGCATCCTCCCGGATCAGGGGATTAGTGCGTTTGGAATGTGCTACCCAGCCCCCGCAAGATAAAATATCTCCTCCGATAGATGGTTCCTGGTCGTCGGGATGATTGTCGATGAGAAGCAGGCGGGCAGGAGCGGATAGCCGGCGCATCCAGAGCTCGGTGAGATAGTGGTAGTCGCCTCCGTCAATCCAGTGTAATATATTGACGGGCAACTGTTTGAATGCTTCTTCAATCGCTTTTTCGGCATCAGCGTCGCAGTAGCAAGTCGTTCCTTCAAGACGCGTGAGGTCAAGATGCGAAGCGCCTTCCGGCGACCAGTTTTCGTCGGAAAAAAGGCTGCTCATATGCACCAAAAGCGATTTCATCGTTTTCAAAATTAGGAAAAATCGAAAAAAAAACCTAATTTTGCATTATTTAGTTAGTGTTTATGTCAACTGAACCCACTTTCCCTCTCGATCCTGAGAAGATCTACTATTCGATGGACGAGTTGACTCTCGACACCGAAGAGGGACCGAAAACGCTCAAGATGGGCTACTGGATTTCTGTGGATCCTATCCGGATTCACAGGATGATCGTGAAGGAAAAGTGCCTTAAAGTCGATGAAATGGAGGTGCTACGGCCTTTGGAAAGCAAGCTTCGCAAGGCGGATCCCGATTACTACAAACGTTTCGTAGGTCTCAAGCTTGTAATAGATTATCCCGGCTACAGCACCGGCATCGTTGCCAGCATTCCTTTCGAGAACGACCCTCTCGGTTTCTACAAATGGTGGCGCAAGGGTGGACACGAAGACAAGGTCTATCTTTCTCTCGGCCGTCAGATCCAGCTTTTCCAGAAGGTGGCGATGATGGATCCGAAACTTATCCTCAAGAAAGACCTCGAACTGCTGCGCCGATAATATTTCAGCTTTTTCTTTGCTTTAATCGCACAAAAGTGCTAAATTGGTGGTCAATTATGGACAACCAACTTAAAACCACATGTCTCCATGGCGAGCACGTCGCCCTCGGAGCGAAAATGAGCCCTTTTGCAGGCTTCGACATGCCAATCCAGTACAGCAATATAACTGCTGAGCACAATGCGGTCCGCAACGCGGCCGGCATATTCGACGTCTCGCATATGGGCGAGATTTTCATCAATGGCCCTCAGGCCACTGAATTCGTCAACCACATCTTCACAAACGACGTCCGCACCCTCGTTTCCGGGCAGATCCTTTATGGAATGATGCTGTATCCCGACGGGGGCACCGTAGACGACCTGCTTGTTTACAAGGAGTTCGCCCCCGACGCTTATCTGCTCGTGGTGAACGCTGCCAACATAGACAAGGACTATGAATGGATGCTCCGCAATGCAGAAGGATATGAAGTGGGAATCCTGAACGATTCCGACAATTGGGGACAGGTGGCTGTTCAGGGCCCCGGTGCAGAGGCTGTCGTTTCGAAGGTTCTCGGCATGGACCTCTCCGGACTGGTGTTCTACCATTTCGCCGATTTCGAGCTTTATGGCAAACGCGCAATCATCAGCCGTACCGGATATACCGGAGAAGATGGTTTCGAGATTTATGCTACTCCCGAGGCCATCGTTGACCTCTGGAGGACATTCCTCGCAGCCGGAGTCGTCCCTTGCGGGCTTGGCTGCAGGGATACCCTGCGTTTCGAGGCCGGCCTTCCTCTTTATGGGGATGAGCTCTCTGCAGACATCTCTCCCGTTATGGCAGGCCTTTCGATGTTCTGCAAACTCGACAAGGAAGAGTTCATAGGCAAGGACGCACTTGTAAAGCAGAAGGCCGAAGGCGTCGCCCGCAAGCTCGTCGGCATCGAGATTGCAGACAGGGCTATTCCCCGTGCAGGTTATCCTGTAGTGTTGGACGACGGCACCGAGGTCGGCGTGGTTACAACGGGTTATCATTCCATTTCGCTCGACAAGAGTATCTGCTTTGCCCTCGTGGACGCCGCTTATGCGGCTTTGGGTACGGCGCTCAACATCCAGATCCGCCACAAGGTATTCCCCGGCGTTACAGTCAAAAAGAGATTTTACCAGACAAATTATAAGAAATGAGCAAGATTTTAGACGAACTTCTCTACAGTGATTCCCACGAGTGGGTCAAGGTAGATGGAAACATCGCCATCATTGGCGTCAGCGATTTCGCACAGGAAGAAATGGGTGACATCACATATGTCGATGCTCCCGCAGAGGGCGACAGCGTTGCCAAGGGCGAGGATTTCGGAGCCCTCGAAAGCGTCAAGGCTTCCAGCGAACTTTATTCTCCGGTCAGCGGGACCGTGGTCGCCGTTAACGAGGAACTCGAGGACAAGCCCGAACTCATCAACGAGGACCCTTACGGTGCGTGGATTATCAAGGTGGAAATGAGCGACACGTCGGAACTCGACGGCCTGCTCAATGCCGCCGCTTATGCAGAAATCGCCAAGTAAGATGGCTGGATTCGCATATTTCCCCCATACTGAAGATGATATCCGCATAATGCTGGAGAGGATAGGTGTCCGGAGCCTGGACGATCTGTACTCCGATGTGCCTGCGGATTTCATCTATAATAAAGAATACGAACTTCCCGATGCTCTCAGCGAGCAGGAAGTTCGTAATTTCTTTGATGAACTCGGGAAGAAGAATACACAGCTCAAGGTGTTCGTCGGACAGGGCGCATACGATCATTATGTGCCTTCCGTAATTCCTTACATCACTTCCCGTTCCGAGTTCCTGACTGCCTACACACCTTACCAGTGCGAGATTTCGCAGGGTACCCTGCGTTACATCTTCGAATGGCAGAGCATGGTCTGCCGCCTTACCGGCATGGATGTTTCCAACGCCTCGATGTACGACGGCCCTTCCGCCGCCGCTGAGGCCCTCAGGATGGCTGTCGCCTGCACACGCAAGCGCAATAAGGTGGTTGTTTCCACCAAGTTGATGCAGAACGTGCTTGACGTCGTCAAGACCTATCTGAAATATCCGGACATCGAAGTCGTGTATGCTTGGGACGTCCTGGAAGAACTCGGACCGGATGTCGCCGGAGTAATTGTTCCTTCCATCTGCCGCCACGGCGTGATACAGGATCTTTCAGGAGTGGCCGATGCCGTTCACGCAGCCGGCGCTCTCCTTATTGAATATTGTGATCCGTCCGCCCTTGCAGTGCTGAAGACGCCTGCGGAATGGGGCGCTGACATAGCTGTGGGCGACGGCCAGTCGCTGGGTATTCCTCTCTGCTACGGCGGACCCTATGTGGGATTCCTTGCCTGCAAGAGCGAGTATATGCGCAAGCTCCCCGGCCGTATTGTCGGCCAGGCTACTGATTCTGACGGCAAACGCTGCTTTGTGCTTACGCTTCAGGCCCGCGAGCAGCACATCCGTCGCGAGAAGGCCACTTCGAACATTTGCTCTAATCAGAGCCTGATGGCACTTTGGGTAACTGTTTATCTGTCGTTGATGGGTCCTGAAGGACTTCGCAAAGTGAATGAATTGTCGTGCGCCGGCGCTCATTATCTCTACGACGAGCTTCTCAAGACCGGACGTTTCGAGGAGGCTTTCCCCGGCAGGCCTTTCCTCAAGGAATTCTGTCTGAAACCGCTTGTCCCGGTCGAGAAACTCCAGCAGAAACTGCTGGACGCCGGTTTCTTCGCAGCCCTCGAACTTGATGGCTATGTGACTTTCTGTGTAACTGAAAAGCGGACCAAAGAAGAGATCGACGCTCTTGTGGCCGCAGTAAAGGAGGTGGCCTTATGAAATACTACGATAAACTGATATTCGAGTTGAGCCATCCCGGCCGTACAGGCTACTCGCTGCCTTCTGCGCAGCAGTATCCCGTTGCCACCATCCCCGCCAACTTGCTGAGAGAATCCAAATTGGAACTGCCGGAGGTGAGTGAAGTAGATGTGGTAAGGCATTATACGAATCTGAGCCAGATGAATTTCGGCGTGGATACCGGATTCTATCCGCTTGGATCCTGCACGATGAAATACAATCCCAAGATCAACGAAGAGATTGCAAATCATCCAGGATTCGCAGGCCTTCACCCTCTGCAACCCGCAGAAACCGTAAAAGGTGCCCAGGAAGTAATTGACGGGCTGGACGCCTCGCTTGCAGCTATTACCGGAATGAAGCATTTCACTTTCCTGCCCTGCGCAGGTGCACACGGAGAACTCACCGGCCTCATGCTGATGCGCGAGTATCACATGGCCCGTGGCGACTCTGCCCGCGTGAAGGTGATTGTGCCCGACAGCGCCCACGGAACCAACCCTGCATCCGCCGCCGTTTGCGGCCTGCAGATCGTTGAAGTGAAGTCAGGTGCCGACGGACTGGTGGACGTAGAGTCCCTCAAGCCTTTGCTCGGTCCGGATGTCGCCGGCATAATGATGACCAATCCCAACACCCTCGGACTTTTCGAACGTCAGATAGGCGAAATCGCAAAGCTCGTGCACGAGTGCGGCGGTCTTCTTTATTATGATGGAGCCAACATGAACCCTCTGCTCGGAAAGGTACGCCCCGGCGACATGGGATTCGACATCATGCACCTGAATCTGCACAAGACCTTCTCCACCCCTCACGGCGGAGGTGGTCCCGGAAGCGGCCCCGTGGGAGTAGGGGAGAGAGTCCTTCCTTATCTCCGCATCCCGAAGACCTCCGGTTTCCACGGCAATTTCGGAGTCATGCTCCGCGCTTATGCCTATATCCTGATGCTGGGCAAGCAGAACGTCAAGATGGCCGGGCCTTTTGCTACTCTTTCAGCCAACTACATCAAGGAGTCGCTGAAAGATTGCTACAAGCTCCCCATCCCCACTGTTTGCAAGCACGAATTCGTGTTCGACGGCCTCATAAACGACGGTGCACGCGAAGGCAAGGCTGGTGCCACAACTCTCGATGTGGCCAAACGACTGCTAGATTACGGCTTCCATGCTCCCACCATCTATTTCCCGCTGCTCTTCCACCAGGCATTGATGATAGAGCCGACCGAAACAGAATCCCTGGAGACTCTCGACGAGTTTATAGCAGTGATGAAGAAGATCGCCGCCGAAGCGGCGGAGGATCCCGACATCCTGCACGGCGCACCGCACAACGCTCCCATCGGACGTCCCGACGAGACTGCTGCGGCGAGAAACCCTATCCTGAAAGCATGAAAAAAATGATGATTGCAGGCCTGATACTACTTCAGGCCTGCTCTTCTTCTACATTTACGGAGGAGAGCTTCAATGCCGCCCACCGCGGATGCTGGCTCAGGGAACCTGACACCGGCGAGTATTACATCCCGGAGAACAGCACTTACGGCATCGAGATGGCCGCCCGTTACGGCTATCCGGTAATAGAACTCGATGTCAAGTACACCCTCGACCAGAAAATGGTCGTGATGCACGACGGAACCATCAACCGTACAATGCGGAATGCTTCCGATTATTCCAAGATAGGCAAGCCCGTGCGTGTCGACGCCATGCTCTTCGACGACCTGCGTCGCGATTATGTCCTGGAATCTTCCGACCCCGCCAAGCGTACTCCTATTCCGACGCTGGAAGAGATGCTTCTCACGTGCAAGAGGACAGGCGTAGTGCCTATGCTTCACAGCAAGGTGCTGGAGTCTTACAAATTGGCGCATAAGATCCTGGGAGACAGATGGATAGCCTTCGACGAGAATTATTCGGCGATGAAGGTCGCAAGAAGTATTTCCGACTGCCTGATTCTATGGGATCCCGGTCGCACCAGCGCCGCCAATACCATAGAGGGGCTGGAGCAGATTGGAGGAAGATGCGGCATGAGCACCATGAAGCACGATATGCAGAATGCCGCCTTCATCGACTCGTTGCAGAATGCCGGACATCCCTGCCAGTCTTCCATCTTCCCTACACCCCATGAGCTGCAGTCCCTGCACGACGGCGCCGCCATTCAGCTGTCTGATTTCCATTGGAATCAGACTGAGGGCCGCG
>CAMNAD010000047.1 GCA_946530505.1 uncultured Bacteroidales bacterium | reverse complement strand
CAGGATAAACGATGCCGACGAGACATTCTGGAAGGTAAAGAACCTGAAGGTGAAGAATGTCGTGCTGCGCGATGGCACATATCCGTTCATGTTCTGCGAAAACGTCGTTGTGGACGGGCTGGATGCCGAATCCAAATATGTATTCCAGTATGTGAAGAACGCGGAGATCCACAATGCCCGCATAGTTACGAAGGATGCTTTCTGGGAGACGGAAAACGTGACCGTCTACGACAGCGTCCTGGACGGAGAATACCTTGGCTGGCATTCCCGCAACTTGAAACTGGTGCGCTGCCACATCAGCGGAGAGCAGCCCCTGTGCTATGTTGACGGACTGGTTTTGGAAGACTGCACCTTCGATGCCGCATCCGACCGCTGCTTCGAAGACAGCACCATTGAGGCTACAATCAAGGGAGACATTACCGAGATAAAAAATCCCCGCAGCGGGCACATACGCGTCGGCGGCAAAGTTGGCAGGATTACCATAGACGAAAACATCCTTGCTCCGGCCGACTGTGTGATAGAACAGCAGGCATAAAGTGCACTTAAAGCTATGAAATGACAACAATTATTGCTATTTTTGCGCGCAAATTGTAAAAATAGTCATGAAAAGAACAATTGTTGTTTCATTGATGTGCGCCACGCTTGCTTTTGTGGCGTGCAACAGTTCAAAGAAAAGCGTGCTCAGCACAGAGCTCGACAAGTATCAGATAGTAAAGATTGCCGCTCCGGATCTTTCGGACATTACCGATAACGGCAAGGAGTGCCTGAATCTCTATAAATTCGCCGCCATGCAGGCCGATGAAATCTACAAGAAACAGGCCTTCTCCGACCCGGCAGCCCTTCTCAATATCGCCGATCCTGCAGCAAAGGCTTATGCAGAGGTCAACTACGGCCCCTGGGACCGTCGCAGCGGACGTCCTTTCGTAGAAGGTTACGGTATGATGCCCGCAGGTTCCAACTTCTACCCTGCCGATATGACTGACGAGGAGTTTGACGCGATTGCAGATCCTGCGAAGTACAGTTCCTACACTATGATCACCCGTGCAGATGACGGCAGCCTCAAAGTCGAGTGGTTCCACAACTACTTTGCAGAGGATATCGATAAGATCTGCAACTATCTGCGCGCAGCGGCCGACATCACCATCAAGCCCAGCGTCCGCGCATATCTCCTTGCAAAAATCGACGCTCTGCAGTCCGACGACTACTACCGCAGCGACATCGCCTGGCTCGAGATGGAAGACAGCAAGATGGACCTTGTGCTCGGCCCTGACGAGACCAACGATGATGAGCTCTACGGCATCAAGAAGTCCTATGAGGCATTCGTTCTTCTGAAGAACATGGAACGCACGGAGGAACTGATGAAGCTCACCACCCGCATGGCCGAGTTCCAGCAGATGCTCCCCTGCGATGATGTATACAAGGCATTCGTGCCCGGCTCCCATTCCGATATCTTCTCCTGCGACGCCCTCTACTATGGCGGCAAGGCAAACGCCGGCGTAAAGGTCATCGCAATCAACCTTCCTTTCGACGAGCGAGTTCAGAGAGAGCGCGGATCCCGCACCATCCTCATGGAGAACATCATCAAGGCCAAATTCAACGAGATCGTAGCTCCTGTCGCCAATGTCGTCATCGATGCCGACCAGCGCGCTCATGTCGATGCCAACGCATTCTTCTGGAACATCGCCTTCCGTGAAATCGCTCACGGGCTCGGTGTAAAGACCACCCTCAAGGGATCCTCAGTCGCCGAGGCCCTCGGCAATGAAGCCCAGACCATCGAAGAGGCCAAGGCCGACATCCTTGGAGTTTATCTCGCAAGCCAGCTCATGGCCCGCCATGAACTTAACGCTACCCTCTCCAAGGAGGATGCTCTTACCACCGCCCTCACCAGTTTTATCCGTTCCGGGCGATTCGGCAATGCCGAGGCCCTTGGACGCGCCAATATCATCTGCTACAATTACCTTGCAGCCAACGGTTCCTTCAACCGCAATCCAAACGGCCACTATACCGTCAACTATGACAATGCCGAGAAGGCCGTCGCATCTCTCGCCGGAGAACTGCTGAAGATCCAGGCAGAGGGCAACAAGGCCGCTGCATCCGATTTCATCCGCAAGTATTCATCCGTAGGCAAGGATCTCGAGGCCGATTTCATCAATATACGTCTCGAGAAGATCCCTGTAGATATCCGTTTTGAATACGAGTGGTAGTATGGCAGATCTCTTTACCGGTACCGGCATAGCCCATACCATTCTGCTCTTTGCAGTTGTAATCGCCCTTGGACTGCTCCTGGGGCGTTTCAAAATAAAGGGTGTGACCATTGGCTCCACCTGGATACTTTTCGTTGGAATCATCCTCAGCCATTTCGGCTTCAGGGCGAATCCCACAGCTCTCTCATTCATCAAGGATTTCGGCCTCATCCTCTTCGTTTTCTCCATCGGACTGCAGGTCGGTCCCGGATTCTTCCACTCCTTCAAGAAAGGTGGTGTTACAATGAATCTGCTGGCCGTAGGCATGGTCCTGATGGCAGGAGGAATGGCTATCCTCATTCATTATCTTACCGGTGAGCGCCTCGACACCATGGTCGGCGTCATGTCCGGTGCAGTTACCAATACTCCTGGGCTGGGTGCGGCCCAGCAGACACTGTCGGACGTTCTGGTAGCCGAGGGCATCAGTGTTGAATCAGCCGGAGAGGCCGCTTCCAGACTGGCATCCTCATATGCAGTCGCATACCCTCTGGGCGTGCTTGGCGTGATAATGATGCTCATACTCTACAAGGCGGTTTTCAAAGTGGATGTCGACAAGGAACGTGAGACTCTGGACAATGAAGATTCTGCAACAGAATCGGCCCGCCGCATGCACTGCGAAGTCGAGAATCCGGCTATCTTCGGAAAGTCCCTCGGCAGCGTGATGGCAGGGCATACCGATGAGTTCGTGGTGTCCAGGATGATGCGCGACGGATCCATCTTCGTCCCGGGTTCCGACACCATCCTCCAGAAGGGAGACAAGGTTCTCATAGTCACTTCCCAGCACAATGTAGACACCATCCGCATTATTTTCGGCGAAGAGGTTCCCATGCATCTGGACGACTGGAAGAAGATGGATGTAAATCTGGTATCCAGGCGTTTGAGCATCACCAAGTCCTCACTTACCGGACAGCATCTCAAGAACCTTCATATCCGTTCAACCTACGGCGTAACCGTTACCCGCGTGATGCGTTCCGGACTTGAACTGGTGGCTGGTCCCAACCTGGTTCTGCAGATGGGTGACAGTATTCAGGTAGTAGGCACAAAAGAAGCCATCGACTCCGTTGCCAAAGTGGTCGGGAACAAGCCCGAAACACTTTCCCATCCCAATCTGGTGCCCATTTTCGCCGGCATCGCCCTGGGCGTGATATTCGGCAGCATCCCCATCCATTTCCCCGGCATCCCCCAGCCAGTCAAGCTCGGACTAGCCGGCGGGCCGCTCATCATTGCAATCCTGCTTGGTTATTACGGACCGAAACTCAAGATTACGACTTACACCACACTCAGTGCCAACATGATGATACGCGAGATAGGCATCAACCTCTTCCTCGCCGCAGTTGGTCTCGGCGCAGGTGAAAACTTTGTAAGTTCACTTGTCGGTGGCGGTTATATGTGGATTCTTTACGGAGCTCTCATCACCATCGTGCCTATCCTCATCACCATGATAATCGGCCGTTTCGTCTGCAAACTGAATTTCTTCCAGATTTGCGGTCTTATTACCGGTTCTACAACAAATCCCCCCGTGCTTGCATTTGCACAGGGGGCGTATGACAGCAATTATACTTCGGTGAACTACGCTACGGTATATCCGCTGGCAATGTTCATGCGAGTTCTGGTTGCGCAGCTGCTGATTCTGATAGCGCTTGCATAGCAGGAAGGTCGGAATCCTTCATAGAACTCCGGATTGTTACGAGAGGTTCCAGTATGGTGACATTCTTCATCGCTGCGAACCTCTCTTTCATTACTCGGCCAGCCGACGGTGCCCAGGAACCGTTTTCGATGAGACCGACGCGGCGGTTCTGCCAGCCCTTGTCCTGAAGGTGGGAGATAAACTCCGCTGCCGGAGGGAACAGCCCTGCATCGTATGAGGATGCGGCCAGCACCAGCGTGCCGTAGCGGAAGGCGTCTTCCACGGCCTCGGCCTGATCGTCCCGGGTGAGGTCGGAGAACGCTACCTTGACGCCCTTCTCGCGAAGCATGTCAGCGAATCTTTCCGCTGCCTTCAGGGTGTTTCCGTGAATCGATGCGCATGCGACGAACACGCCTTCGCTTTCTACGCCATAGCTGCTCCAGATATTATAAAGGCGGAGATACTCGCTGAGGTCATCCTTGAGTACAGGGCCGTGCAGAGGGCAGATGGTGGCGATTTCAAGCGGGGCGAGTTTCTTCAGGACAGTCTGCACAGGACCGCCGTACTTCCCTACTATGTTGAAATAGTAACGGCGAGCTTCGCATGCCCAGTCTTGTTCTTCGGTGGAATCGAAACCGCAACGGCTCAAGGCTCCAAACTTGCCGAAGGCATCTGCCGAGAAAAGAACCTTATCCTTCTGCTCATAACTCATCATCACCTCGGGCCAATGTACCATTGGGGCCATATAGAACTTAAGCGAATGTGCGCCTAGTTCAAGCACATCACCTTCTTTTACAGCTATTGAACGGCCCTCCAGGTTTACTTCCGGATAAAACTGGGGAACCATCTGCAGGGCCTTTGCGCTTGCTACGAACTGCAGGGCCGGGAACTTTTCTGCAAGCCAGGGAATAAGAGCAGAATGGTCGGGCTCAATATGGTGCAGGATGAAATAATTGGGCTCTGCACCCGCAAGGGCCCCGAGAAGGTTCTCTTTCCATTCCTCTGCAGTGCGGCTGTCGGAAGAATCGAGGATGGCGGTTTTTGCGTCTTTAATGAGGTATGAATTATACGACATCCCGTCGGGGAGCTCGTACTGGTTTTCAAACAAAGGATCGGAAAAATCGTCGGTTCCGATATAGATGATAGAATCAGAAATCTTGCGTATCATATCTGTTAATAATAGTTTTAGCCACAATGTGTGCCGTAGACCAGGCAGCCTGCAGGTTGAAACCGCCGGTGACAGCGTCTACGTCCAATACTTCGCCTGCAAAAAACAGGCCCACGCGTTCCTTGCATTCGAGAGTTTTCAAGTTAACGGAAAATAGGCTCACTCCGCCGCAACTGACGAATTCATCGCGGAAACGCGTCTTGCCGCTGATGTAATAATTGTCCGCCAGAATAGTCTGCACCAGGCGGTTCAGACCTTTGCTGCCCAGTTCCGCCCAGACCATCCCCTCCCGGATTCCGGCGCGCTCCAGGAGATATTCCCATAGTCTGGAACTGATACCCTCCGGATGTGCTGATTTCAGCATTTTCCTCGGATTCGCCGTTTTGACAGCGTTTATGGCGGCTCGCAGTCCGTCTTCGGGAAGATTTATCCAGCGGATTTGCAGAGGCGATTTATAGCCGCAATCAGCCAGGTGACGCGCAGCATGGGAAGACAGCCGCAGCGCAGCCGGGCCGGACAGCCCCCAGTCTGTAATCAGAAGATCCCCTTCCGAACGGAAAGATGTGCCGGGAACGGAGAGGACGGCTTCGGACGATGTACCCATCAGCGAACAGAGCCTGCTGCGTCCTCCCTGCGGACTGTCGCTCAGATTGAATGTGAACAGCGAAGGGACTGGCTGCACGATTTCCACCGGCAGATTCTTGAGAATGTCCATACCCTTGCCTCCGCCAGTGGTGATTACGGTGAAAGCTGAATCGCCAGGATTCTCCACCATGGCGTTGCACTCGATCCGTACGCCGTCCAGGGCTCCCAGAAGCGTGCGGACTATCTCTCCAGCGTCCTGGGATGCGGGAAAGATCCTCCCGCCTTCTTCCGTGATAAAGTTCACTCCCCTCTTACGGAACCAGTCGAGGAGCATTTCGGGAGAGAATTCGGCAAGCGCCCTCTTCATCAGTCTTGAACCCCTGGGGTAGACTTCTTCCAGACTTCGGACTTGCTCGAATGTGTTGCTTATATTGCAACGTCCGCCTCCCGTAACGGCGAGTTTCGCCATGGGACGCGGACCGGCTTCTATAATACGGATGTCGGCCCCGGGAAGAGCCTCGTGCAACTGCGCTGCGCAGAAGCAACCGGAGGCACCGGCGCCGACGATCGTAATTGTTCTGTTATTATGCAACGGGCTCTGCAACTGGCTCAACGGCGGGAGCTACAGGAGCTGCGGGCTCGACTGTGGGTTCGGGAACCACTACAGGCTCGGGAACCGCAACGGGCTCAACTACAGGTTCTACTGCAGGTGCTACGGGAACCTCGGGAGCAACGACAGGCTCGGGTGCTGCAACAGGAGCGATTTCCGGCTGCTCAGCAGGTGCAGGGATCTCGGTCTCGACTTCGTGGTTGCCTGCAGCCTTGGCCGCAGCGGCGGCAGTCTTGGCTTCTGCCTTGATCTGCTTCTCGCTTGCAGCGATGAGTTTCTTCGCATTTGCAACCTCGTTCTTGGCAGCCTTTACTGCATTCTTGCTGTCAGCGATCTTGCCCTCTTCGGTCTTGATGAGGTCCTTGTCCTTGTTGACAACTTCCTGAAGCTTCTTGGCAGCTGCCTTGTCGGACTTGATTTCGGAGTCGATTACATTGATCTCGCCTTCGATGAGGGAAAGCTGATACTGCTCATCAGCCGTGAGCTGCTTGTCAGCCTTGAAAGCCTTCTTCTGGGCATTGTAAGTATCCTTCTTTGTTTTCTTGAGTGCCGATTTTGCCTTGATGGTGGCATTGGCCTGGTCGAGAGTGGACTGATCCTTGGCAAGTACGAGTTTGAGCTCGTTGATGGTTTTCTGGCTGTTGGCAATCTGCTTTTCGCTGGTGATTACCTGCTCGTTGTAACGAGCCTGAGCATCATCGAGGCCTTTCTGTGCGTTTGCCAGCATCTGTTCGCCAAGAGTCTGGGCTCCTGCGGAAAGAGAAAGCAGCAGGGCTGCTGCGAAGAAAAACTTTTTCATATTCAAATTGTATTAAGAATTACCTCTTTAACACGACAAATTTAGTAAAAAAATCATTGATTCGCCATCTTGTAGATTTCGAGCATGTCTTTTTGCCCCAAAACTTTGAAATTGCCTACTTTGAAACCGCCTCCGCGGCTGCAGCGCAAGGCCATTTCCTCCATCTCGGCATCGCTTGCCTCGCGGCCTATCAGTTCGCGTATCGAAGCGGGCATTCCTATCGAATGGAAGAACTCACGCATCGCAGCTACGGGCTCCGCGCCTCCCAGCACATTCTTCGAAAGGGATTCGAAGCGGGAAGGGTCTTCGTCATGCACGTACTGCGCCCAATAGCACCATAAAGCAGCCAATCCTGCTCCATGCGCCACACCGTACATGGTGCTGAGTTCATGCTCCAGCCTGTGGGTGCCGAAGTCAGATATTGCGCCGCATCCGGTAAGGCCGTTATGCGAGAGGCTTCCCGCCCACATTATCGTGGCGCGCAGATCGTAATTGAACGGATCTGCGAGCACTTTCTTCCCTGCATCCATCACGGTGCGCAGAAGCCCTTCGGCGATTGAATCCGTGATTGCCAGATGAGTCTTGCTGAAGTAGCGTTCAAGGGTATGCATGAGAATATCCGTGACTCCGCAGGCGGTCTGGTATGCCGGCAGTGTATAAGTTCGTTCCGGATTCATGATGGCGAACTTCGGGCGGCAGAAATCGCTGTTGCATCCCCGCTTGAGGCCGAGTGTATCGTTGGTTATGACCGTACTGTCCGACATCTCACTGCCGGATGCGGGAATAGTGAGAACAACGCCGACGGGTACAGCGCCTTTTGGTGTTGCCTTCGCATCGAAGAAATCCCAAACATCTCCTTCATAGGCAAGCCCGTAGCCTATGCCTTTGGACGAATCTATCACACTGCCGCCCCCTACTGCAAGGATGAAATCTACTCCTTCCTTCCGGCACAGGGATATGCCTTCTCTAACAAGTGAAAGGACGGGATTCGGCACAACTCCCCCGAGTTCTACGAAAGCTGTTCCGGCGGCCTCGAGCATGGTGCGGATTTTTGTCAGCAGGCCGCTTCGTTCCGCACTGCCTCCCCCATAATGCAGGAGCACCTTGTGTGCTCCGTATTTTTCCAGAAGTTCAGTCAGATGCTCCTCCGAAGATTTGCCGAAAACGATTTCGGTGGGTGTATAAAAGTGGAAATCGGTCATAATTATTCGTGATTCAGTTTTCAAATACCTACAAATTTAATATTTTTGCGCAAAAATGAACATCTTATGGGCACTATAAAGAGAACATTCCCTGTAGAAGGTCTTGGCTGCGCAGCATGCGTCGCCAGAGTCGAGAATGCCTTAAAGGGAGTAGAAGGTGTGAAAGATTGCAATGTCTGTCTTGCATCCAACACTGCACAGGTCGAATATGACAACGCCGCTACAAATGCCTCGGCGCTCAAGAAAGCCGTCCAGGCAGCCGGCTATGACATCATTGTGGAAGAAGATGCCGACGAAGAAAGCGAGGATCCCGAATCCATCGCAGAAGAGAAGGCAGAAGATCTGCGTCAGAAAGAATACCGGAAGACGCGCACAGACATGGTCCTGGCGATTATTCTCGCTCTTGCCGTATTCATACTTCAGATGGGGGTCAAGGACTTCAGCGGCAAAGGACTGACGCTTTTCCTGCTCGCTTCCGTTTCCGTATTCTGGTGCGGCAGACGCTTCCATTCCAGCGCCCTGAAGCAGGCCCGCCACTTCTCCGCCGGGATGGATACGCTGGTTTCCATTTCCACGCTCATCTCATTCATATTCAGCACATTCAATCTTGTTTTCCCTTCAGTGCTCGCTCCTGAAGGAGGAAAAGCCCCCCTGTACTTCGATTCCGCTGCGATGATCACCGCCTTCATCCTTATAGGCAGAGTACTGGAAGAGCGGGCAAAGTACGGAACTACCGAATCCATACGCAAACTGATGGCCCTCCGCCCGAAGAAGGACAAGATCAAGGCGGGCGAAACCGTAAAAGTGAAGCCCGGCTCCCGCATTCCCGTGGACGGCAAGGTTGTGGAAGGCAATTCCTTCGTGGATGAAAGCATGCTTACCGGAGAGCCGGTGGCCGTGGAGAAATACGAGGGACAGAAAGTGTTCGCCGGCACAATGAACGGCAACGGCGTGCTCAAGGTACTCGCCGAGAAGACAGGCCCCGACACCGTTCTTTCCGGCATTATCCGCATGGTCCGTGAAGCGCAGGGCAGCAAGCCTGCAATCCAGCGCACGGTCGACAAGGTGGCGGCCATTTTCGTACCAGTAGTCCTGGTGATAGCCATCGCTACCTTCATCGGCTGGCTGACGGTTCCGGGTGCGGGATTCGCCAAAGCCCTGCTGAACATGGTGTCCGTACTGGTAATCGCCTGCCCTTGCGCCCTTGGCCTGGCCACACCGACTGCAATTGTAGCCGGTATCGGTAACGGAGCCGACAAGGGCATACTTATAAAGAATGCCGATGCCCTGCAGATGGGACACAGGATAGATTCCGTAGTCTTCGACAAGACCGGCACCCTGACCATTGGAGAGCCGAAGATTTCCAAGGCCCTATGGTTCTCGGAGTTCTCCAGGGGCATCCTCAAGGCGATGGAGATGAATTCCGGGCATCCCCTCGCAGCGGCTCTCGTGGCCGAGGCGGGCGACGTGGAGCCAAAGAAGATAAGCGACTTCATCAATATTCCCGGCAAGGGCATA
>CAMNAD010000046.1 GCA_946530505.1 uncultured Bacteroidales bacterium | reverse complement strand
GCGGTGAGAGAGGGATTCGAACCCCCGGTACGTTGCCGTACACCTGTTTTCGAGGCAGGCTCCTTCAACCACTCGGACATCTCACCAAAAGGACTGCAAATATAGCAATTTATTTGCAATCCCAAAATCCCTACATCCTCTTCACTTTGTCGAGGAAGGCGCGGACGCGTTCTACATACTCTTCCGGGTGCTTCGCGTAGGAGTTGGCGTGCACTGCTCCTTCGGCGACCCACATCTCCTTGTAGCCGTGGATCTTGGCGTCGTAGTTCTTCTGCAGGTGGCTGAAGGGCACGAAGTCGTCGGCGTCACCGTGGATGAAGAGCATGGGCCTGTCGCATTTGGCAAGCTGTTTCACGCTGGAAGCCTCCTTGAATCCCCAGCCGTAACGGCTCTTGCATACGATCGATGCGGAATTCAGTATGGGGAACGGCGGCAGGTGGAAGGAATCCTTGAGGTTGTGGGCGAACTGGTCCCAGACCGATGAGTAGCCGCAGTCTTCGACGAAGGCGCGGATGTACGGGGGCAGTTCGTCGCCGCTCATCATCATTGTGGTGGCTGCGCCCATCGACACGCCGTGCACAACCATGAAGTCGTCTTTCCAGATATCGTGCGCCACCTCGGCCCACTTCTCCACATCGTAGCGGTCGAGCCAGCCCATCTGCGCAGCCTCGCCCTCGGAATAGCCGTGGTAGGGGAGGTCGGGGAACAGGACGTTGTAGTTGAAGGTGTCGCGGTACATCCTGACGAGATACAGGAACACGAAGTGGTTGTCGGTGTAGCCATGCACCACGATGGCGGTGCCGGCGGCTGCGGCGGGATTCTTCGCGCTCACATAGGCTGCATAGACTTTGCGGCCGTTGTAACCGGTGATGGTAGTGTCTCTCAGGATACCCTGGGCCTTGAGGCCGTCGTACCAGGCGGTGCTGCCGGGGAGGAGGGAGTCCGCCTTGTGGCGGGTGCGCTCGATGTCGTCCACACCGTGAGGCGTGGGCTTCAGGGCGTAATTGGACATGAACTTGCCGGCGAGGCAAGACTGCATCAGAGGCAGAAGGATTATGGTCAGTAGAGACCATGTACGCAAGTGTTTCATAATTGGTTATTCTGTGTTATTATTGTGCTACAAACTGATAAATGATATACCCCTGCTGCCGGTCCGGGGCTGTGGTGCTCATCGAGAACTTCGACATTCTCGCGGCGCGCACTGCGAAGGAGCGCAGACATCCGTCCGCGGCCGAACTCCCGTCATCCACCTTGGCCCCTGTGACAGTGCCCTGGCGGTCGACGGTGATGTTCACACGCACCTCGCCGGCACCCATGCATCGGTATGCGGGAATCGGCAGGCGGCTTGCCTTGCGGCCTTCAAGTTCATACGACAGCACCGACGGTCCGCTGTATTTCGGCTCCTCTTTTGGCTTTTCTTTTTTTGGCTCGGGAGCCGCAACGACGCTATTGTCTTCCGGAATCTCGAATGGCGTCTGCAGGTCGTGCTTCAACTTCTCGGCATCCTTGTACAGCTGCTCCGCATCTTCGGCGGAATGCCTGTCGTCCTTGAGAACCGAACGGTCTACGGCGATGTTTCGCACCGGCTCGTAACCGCCAGCCAGCATTTCATTCAACCGGTCGTTGATGGCTTGCTTCAGGTCCAGCTCCTTCTTCAGTTTCTCAACCTGTTCGAGTTTGGTGAAATCCAGCACGAAAGAACTCTCCTTCTTGAGGACCGCACCGAGTTTGACGCCCATCAGGATGATGAGTATCAGCAGGTGTACGATTATGGTGATGTACAGGCCTGCCCGGTCGTCCTTGGAGATGCGCATCCTACTGCTCGCTTCTCTTCTCCTTGCGGAGAGCCTTTTCGACGGTGTTCATTATCATATTGATTGCCACGCGGTTGTGACCTCCCTGGGGGATGATGATGTCGGCGTAGCGCTTGCTGGGCTCGATGAACTGCAGGTACATGGGCTTCACCGTCTTGCTGTAACGCTCGATGACCCATTCCACGTTCTTGCCCCGCTCGCGTATGTCGCGGGCCATAACACGCATCAAGCGGTCGTCATCATCGGCATCCACGAAGAGCTTGATATCCATCTGGTCCCGCAGTTTCTTGCAGGTGAAGATGAGGATGCCCTCGATAATGATGACGTCGGCCGGCTTTACCGTTACGGTCTCGGTCTTGGACCTGGAGCAGCTGATGTACGAGTACACCGGCTGGTGCACGGTCTTTCCATCCTTGAGCTCGGAAAGCTGCTTGCAGAGAAGATCCCAGTCGATGGCGTCCGGGTGGTCGAAGTTCTGATTGCGCTTCTGCTCGTCGGTAAGGTTGCTGGAATCCTTGTAGTAGGCATCCTGGGGGATGACCACCACGTCTTCCTTGAGTCTGTCCTTGATGGCCTTTACGACCGTCGTTTTGCCGGAACCGGATCCGCCGGCTATACCAATTACCAGCATATATTCTAGAATTCTGCGTTTTTGGGAGTTCTCGGGAAAGGTATGACGTCGCGGATGTTCTGCATCCCGGTGACGAAGAGGAGCAGCCTCTCGAAGCCGAGGCCGAAACCGCTGTGAGGGCAGCTGCCGAAGCGGCGGGTGTCCAGATACCACTCGAGTGTACGGTGGCTCATGCCAAGCTCGTCGATGCGTGCGTTCAGCTTCTCGAAGCTGGCCTCACGCTCGCTTCCGCCGATAATCTCGCCAATCTTCGGGAAGAGCACATCCATTGCGCGCACGGTCTTGCCGTCCTCGTTCTGCTTCATGTAGAAGGCCTTGATGTCCTTGGGATAGTCGGTGAGGATGACGGGGCGCTGGAAGTGGTTCTCCACAAGATAGCGCTCATGCTCGCTCTGCAGGTCGACGCCCCAGCTGACGGGATACTCGAACTTGTGTCCGTCCGCCACGGCCTTCTCGAGGATCTCGATACCCTCGGTGTAGGTGAGGACCTTGAACTCGGTGTTCACCACGCTTTCCAGGCGGGAGATGAGCTCGGAATCGTAGCGGTCGTTGAGGAACTGCAGATCTTCGCGGCAATTGTC
This sequence comes from uncultured Bacteroidales bacterium, assembly GCA_946530505.1. Taxonomy (GTDB): domain Bacteria; phylum Bacteroidota; class Bacteroidia; order Bacteroidales; family UBA932; genus Cryptobacteroides. The sequence continues at coordinate 7,095 of CAMNAD010000046.1, read as the reverse complement.
GAGTGCGTAGCGCACCAGGCTCTTGATGAAGTCTTCGGCAAGGGCCATATTGTCCTTTATGTCGTAGAAGGCCATTTCGGGCTCGATCATCCAGAACTCCGCGAGGTGGCGGGGAGTGTTGGAATTCTCGGCGCGGAAGGTGGGGCCGAAGGTGTAGATCTCACCGAGCGCGGTGGCTCCGAGTTCGCCTTCGAGCTGTCCGCTGACGGTCAGCGAGGTCCTGCGGCCGAAAAAGTCCTTGCTGTAATCGATGCCTCCCTTCTTGTCGCGGGGGAGGGGTGCGTTGAGGTCGAGGGTCGTCACCTGGAACATATTGCCTGCTCCTTCGGCGTCGGATGCCGTGATGAGCGGGGTGTGCAGATAGACGAAACCCTTTGAGTGGAAATACTCGTGTATGGCATAGGCCATCTGGCTGCGCAGTCTGAGCACTGCTCCGAAAGTATTGGTACGCGGGCGCATGTGCGCGACGGTACGCAGGTATTCGAAGCTGGTATCCTTCTTCTGGAGAGGATAGCGCACCGGGTCGCATTCTCCGTACAGTTCAATGTCGGAAGCCTGGATTTCCACTGCCTGGCCGCCTCCTATCGATTCCACCAGTCTGCCGCGCACGGCGATGCATGCTCCGGTAGTGATCTTCGAGAGCAGGGCGGGATCGGTTGAATTCTTGTCGACAACAATCTGTATGTTATTAATGGTGGACCCGTCGTTCAGTGCGATGAACGCGATCTCTTTGTTTCCACGTTTGGTGCGCACCCAGCCCTTCGCGAGCACTTCTTCTCCGGGTGCCTTGGCAAGAAGGTCCTTGACCTTCGTTCTGAGTATTTCCTGTGACATTCTTATTATATTATTTTAAAAAGCAGCCCTCATAAAGGGGGCTGCTCTATAGTACCGGGGCGGGATTATTCGCCCTTTCTTGCTGAGTACATGATCTTAAGTGCGGAGCAGCGTCGCAGCTCCTGCTTAACATCAGTAATGATACCCATACGTACGTCCTGGTCGGCCCTGATGCAGATGGTCATGAAGGAACGGTCGGCCTCACTCTTGGAGTCACGCTCTGCTGCAACGAAGTCGCGGATATCGTCCACGGTCTTGAAAGAGTCGTTGAGCTGGATACGTGCATCGGTACCGTACTGAGCCTGGAGACTGCGGATAGGGGTTCCGATGTTGATGTAGGAAGAGAGGTCCTTGCGCTCGAGCTTCACGGATTCCGATGCCTGGGGGATCTTGACGACGACCTTGTTTTCGGTTTCCCTCATCTGGGTCGTCACCATGAAGAAGAACAGGAGCATGAACACGATATCGGAGAGAGAGCCCGAGGAAATACCGGGCATTTCTTTCTTTTCGCCTTTCTTGAACATTGACATAGCTATATCCTCCTATCTTCTTTTGCCTACATCCTTAGGCTCGGCCTCAGAAATCTGCTGAGGAACGACATTCTTGATAATTTTCTGCTGATCTTCGTCAAGAGCAAGGAACTTCTTTCCGAATTCCCTCATCGAGGCTTCGTCGCGGAGTTCGTTCACGGCCTTTACAAGCTCGTTCTGAACAGCGATGTATGCCTGATAGCTGGTACCACGGTCGTTCTGGAGGGAGATGACGCCCTTGCTGACCTTGCGGTTGCCGAGGCCTTCGATCTCAGTGGGCTCCATAACGGGGAGGTTGGGGTCGTCGGTGGGGTTGGTGAGGAAGATCTTGATCTTGTCCTTGAGCTGGCTTACGTCTATGGGTTCACTACCGGCCAAAATTCTGTCGGCGGAGTTAATCTTCACAATGATGATATTGCGACGGTTAACTTTCTGGTCCTCTACCTTCTGGTTGGGGTCGGGCATAGGAGGCAGACGACGGCTTAGTCCGGTCTGGCTTCCCATGGTGGTTGTCATAAGGAAGTAGCAGAGCAGGAGGAATGCGATGTCGGCCGTTGAACTCGAATTAATCGCGGGTGTTTTCTTTGCCATAGCCGTTAACCTTTTTTATTCGTGATTGCGAGACGAATCTCACCGACAACGATTGCCAGAACGGCTACGATGCCTGCGAAATAGGTCAGGTACAGGATTGTATCAGTCAGTTTAAGAGTTGCTGCCGAGGGCTGCTGCAACATTCCCATTGCAGGAGCGCCGGGGGCGATCAGATAGGCCAGGAAGCATACGACTGCCACGCATACGAGACCGATGCCCAGCTTGACCAGGCTCTTCGGGTCGTTGGCGGCGCCGACGATCAGGCCTACGATGACTACTGCTCCGAGTGCGAGGCCTACCATGATGTAGGTCCAGGTGAGCAGGGTGTCAACGTTGCCCTCCTTCCATCCTGCAGCGAAGCCCAATACGAGAAGGACTACGCTGACGACGATAAGGAGCACCATCGCCCATTTGAATATTTTGTTTAAATTTTTCATTGATCTGTTGTTTGCGTATGATTATTTCTTCTGGCCGTACTTGGTGAGCACATCAACGAGGCTGATGGTGCTGTCCTCCATATCGATAGTGATGCTCTCGATCTTTGCGAGGATGTAGTTGTAGAACACCTGAAGAATCATTGCAACGATAAGACCTGCCACAGTGGTGATAAGGGCGACCTTCATACCACCTGCAACAACGTTAGGGCTGATGTCACCGGCTGCCTGGATGGCGTCGAATGCCTGGATCATACCGATAACGGTACCGAGGAATCCGAGTGAAGGAGCGATGGCGATGAAGAGGCTGATCCAGCTCAGACCGCTCTCGAGCTCGCTGTTCTGTACGGAGCCGTAGGAAACGATGTTCTTCTCGACAACGTCGATACCCTGATCATAGTGCAGGAGACCCTGATAATAAATGCTGGCTACAGGACCGCGGGTGTTGCGGCAAACTTCCTTTGCCTTCTCGATTCCGCCTTCCTCAAGGGCTTTTTCGACCTCTGCGATGAGCTTCTTGGTGTTGGTCTTGGAGAAGGAGAGGTAGAGAATACGTTCGATCGAAAGTGCAAGACCGATCACAAGGCAGATGATGATGAGGGACATGAAGCCTGCACCACCCTCGATGAACTTGGTCTTGAGAGCCTGGGTGAGCGGAACCTCGGGAGCGCCTGCGGTAAGGGCTGCCAGGTCGTTGGCGGGAGCCTGTGCTACTTCTTCCGTTGCGGCCTGCTCAGGAGTTGCAGCGTCCTGTGCAGATGCAATGTTCGCAGTGAAAGCCATAAGGGCTGTTGCTGCAAGAATCATGAAAAACTTTTTCATAACTGGTTTTTAGTGATTTAATTGATAATGTTTTATTGATTGATATTATTTTCAATACATAAAATCAACGCAATTTAGCAAAAATATTTCATATGCCAATACTTATTTTGAGATTTCCCCTTTGAGATTTTTCTCCAGGAGGAGTTTTACTCTTTCATTATCAGCATATTCGCCCATGAGATAAAACAATTTTGCAAGTCCGCCTTCCGTAGTGAGGTCGCCTCCGGACACCACACCGGCCTCTTTCAGAGCCTTGCCGGTAGCGTATAGGTTCATGTTGACGTCGCCCGCCAGGCACTGGGTGATATTCAAAAGAATCTTGCCGCCGGCCGCACTCTCGCGTATTATGTCCGTGAACCATGGCTTGGAGATGGCGTTTCCGGAGCCGTAAGTCTCTATTATAACGGCTCTTATCCCACTTCCGAGCAGTACGTTGCGCGCCACCTGCTCGGTAATCCCCGGGTGTATTTTGAGGATAGCCACGCGGGTGTCCAGGTTCGTATGTATTACGAGCGGTGCCTCCTGCGAAGGGTAGCGGATGACCGCCTTGTTATAGCGTATCTTGATTCCTGCTTCGGCAAGAGGCGGGCAGTTCGGCGACCGGAAAGCATCGAAAGCCGTGGCATTCACCTTTGTGGCCCGGTTGCCGCGTATCAGCTGCGAATTAAAGTAGATGGCAACCTCAGGCACTACCGCCCTTCCGCGGGCATCGCGCGAAGAAGCTACTTCGATGGCGGAAACCAGATTCTCCTTGCCGTCGGTTCGCAGGCTCCCCACAGGCAGCTGGCTCCCGGTGAAAATGACGGGCTTGGCAAGGTTGTCGAGCATGAAACTGAGGGCCGAGGCGGAATATGCCATTGTGTCGGTGCCGTGGAGAACCACGAATCCATCGTAGCCGTCGTATTTTTCCTTTATAAGGGAGGCCAGCTCCTTCCACATCCCTGGCTCCACGTCGGAGGAGTCGATAAGCGGGTCGAAGGTGTAAGAATCAATCTTGAAGGTGAATTTCTGCAGTTCCGGCACCTCGTCCAGTATCTGCGAAAAGTCGAAAGGCACCAGTCCGTGCCCGCTTTCCTTCATGCCTATCGTTCCTCCCGTATATATCAGGAGAACGGCCGATTTGTCCGTCTTTTTCATAAGGCGAAAAGTTTAGTCGCGTTTTCAGTCGTGACGGCTGCAACCGTCTCTATGTCAATCCCTTTGACTTCCGCCACCTTGGCGGCTATCAAGGGTATGTTCGCACTTTCATTGCGTGTTCCGCGAAGGGGCGTCGGCGCCATGTACGGGGCGTCGGTCTCCAGCAGGATGCACTCCAGGGGTATCTGTTTCACCGTCTCCGGAAGGGACGCTTTCCTGAATGTTATCACGCCTCCTATCCCCACCGACCATTCCCCGTATCTGCGGATGCGCCGGAAGGTCTCTATGCTGCCGCTGAAGGCGTGCAGGTTCCCGCGCAGATGCATGCCCTTGCAGTCGTCCAGAATCCTGAAAAAGTCGTCGGTGGCGTCCCGCAGATGTATGTTCACGGGCAGGTCCCACTGCGCGGCGAGTTCGAACTGCACCCGCAGGGCCTCCTTCTGTTCCTCCTTGAATTCGTCCCCGTAGTGGTAGTCGAGCCCTATCTCTCCTATCGCTACCGCGCCCTTGCCTTTCCAGGCCTCCAGCGCGTCGATTTCATCCCTCCATCCCTTGTCCACCGAACCGGGATACAGCCCCAGCATAGGGTAGAGCACGCCGGGATGCCTCTGCACCGCGGCGTACATCTCTCCGCGTTCGCGGGTGTCTATGTCTGCGAGCAGCATCTTTGAAACCCCTGCGGCGAGGGCCCGCTCAACGAAAGCGTCCTGCTCCGGCCCGGGGAAGGCCTCGTCCGTGCAGTGGGTGTGCGTGTCGATGAAGGTCATATCCTGCAAAGTTACTATTTTCTTGCATTGATAGTACACCGTTGCATCAGGTCTATGCAGATGAAACCGTCTGTCTCGAGCATCATCGCTATCCTGGCGACCTCATTGTATGGTTCTCCGCTCCGGTAGCATATTTCCTCGAGCTCTATACCACGGTTTTCCGCTATCAGCGATGCCATGCGGATGATGGAGTTCAATTCGAGGGTATCCGCCCGCCGGCCGTAGAAGGCTGCTACGCTCTCCGCGAAGCCGGCCTTCCTGCGAAGCTCGTACCTGCCCAGGCCCAGTTGTTCCCCGAGGCCTTCGACTCCTGTTATTGCCTGGGCCGAACCGCTGCGTATGAGGGCATTGCACCCCGCCGAGCGCAGGTCGTCCACCCGCCCTGGCAGCGCGAATACTTCTCTGCCGTAACTGTCTGCCAGCTTGCACGTTATGAGCCCTCCTCCTTTGGCTTTCGATTCCACCAGCACGGTGCAGGCTGCAAGTCCCGCGATTATCCTGTTCCTGCGGATGAAGGTGAAAGCCACGGGCGGTGTTCCCCGGGGATAGTCGGTGATCACCGCGCTCGCCGGAGCTGCGGCAATGCGCTCTGCCGCCTTGAGGTGTGCAGCGGGGTAAACGGTGTCGATTCCGCAGGGGAGCACCGCTATGGTAGGGAGCCCGTTGTCAAGTGCGGCGAGGTGCGCCGTAATGTCCACACCGAAGGCGAGCCCGCTCACCACGCACGGGCGGGAAGGTGCCTGCGCGCATACATCCACTATCTTACGTGTCCATTCCCTCCCATATGGTGAAACATCCCTCGTGCCGACCACGGCCACCGCCGGCCTGCCGGAGAAGATGTCCCTCGGTTCCGAAGAGCTGCTGTAATACAGCCCTGCAGGGCAGTCCGGGCAGTCCCGCAGCAGGGCGGGAAAGACCTCCTCGGTGCAGGCGATATACCGGAACCCTCTTGAGTCCAGGTCTTCCAGCTCTTTTGCCGCCGCGTCCAGCTCTGCGGCACAGATTCTACCCCTGTATTTGCTGAACGGACCCAGCACGGCGTCGGCCTCTTTTGGGGAGAGCCCGAACACCGCTGCGGCGGAACCCAGTTTCGAAATCAGACCGGAAACATAAAGCGGCTCGAAGCCGAATATCCTTCCCAGCGCAGCTGCGCACACTCTTTCTCTTGCAATATCTTCCATGCTGCAAGATATGCAGAAAACAAGATACCCCCGGGGGTAGGACCGGGGGTAAAATCTCAAATATAAGTTTGCCGCAGCTTAATCTATTATAAGCAAGGCATCTCCGTAAGGCCCGAAGCGGTAGCCTTCCTTGAGAGCCACGTCGTAGGCATGCATCACGTTCTGGTATCCTCCGAAAGCCGCTACGCACATCAGCATGGTGGATTCCGGTCTGTGGAAGTTCGAGACGAATGCATCGGGAATCGAAAAAGTGTAGGGAGGGAAGATGAACTTGTTGGTCCAGATGTCGTTGGCCTTCACCTCGTTGGTGGTGGTCACGTAGGTCTCCAGGGCGCGGGCGACGGTGACGCCTACTGCAAGGATCTTGTGCCCGGCCTTCTTGGTGGCGTTGATTTTGGCAGCCGCCTCTTCGGAGATAATCATCCTTTCACCGTCCATGCGGTGCTTGGAAAGGTCTTCAACATCTACTCTGCGGAAGTGCCCGATTCCCATATGCACGGTAATGAAGGTCTTCTCGATATCGCTGAGTATCATACGGTTGAAGAGCTCGCGGCTGAAGTGCAGCCCGGCTGCGGGAGCGGATACGGCACCCTCGTGGGCGGCGAAGATTGTCTGGAAGTTCTCGACGTCCTCGGGGGTGGGGTCCTGCTTAACCCATTCGGGTACGGGAGTCTTGCCAAGGGCGAAGAGGTTCGCCTTGAATTCATCATATGGTCCGTCATACAGGAAACGCAGTGTCCTTCCGCGGGAGGTCGTGTTGTCGATCACCTCGGCCACCATACTCTCGTCTTCTCCGAAA
>CAMNAD010000045.1 GCA_946530505.1 uncultured Bacteroidales bacterium | reverse complement strand
TGACGGTATTTATACTTGCTGCCAATGTGCAGACGTATACCGTCCAACAGGCAGGCGTGGCATTCTGCATCGTAAACTACAACATCGTGACGCGCCAGGAGGGCGTCGATGGTGGACACGATTCCCTGATAACCAAAGTTGAAGAGGAATGCGTCTTCCTTCTTCTCGAAGTCGGCGAAGACCTTCTCGAGTTTCTCGTGATAGCGGGTGTGTCCGGACATCATGCGGGCGCCCATAGGGTATGCAAGTCCCCAGTCGGCTGCGCCCTGGGCATCTGCCTTGCGCACCTCGGGATGGTTGGCAAGGCCGAGGTAGTTGTTGAGGCTCCAGTTAAGGACCGGGATGCCGTTGAATATCATATGAGGGCCGAGCTCGCCTTCGAGGCGGGGATACATGTAATAGCCGAACCCTTGTTCGAAATACTGGCCGATAGGGCCGCCGGAGTCGCGTTCAATGCGGTCGAAAATGTCTAACATATCTTTTTATCTGGTTTAAGCGTCAATATTGGCGTAGTGTGCGTTTTCTTCGATGAACTGCCTGCGAGGCGGAACGTCGTCGCCCATCAGCATGCTGAAGGTGCGCTCGGCCTGGGCCGCGTTCTCGATGGTGATCTGGCGGAGACGCCTGTTGGCAGGATCCATGGTGGTCTCCCAGAGCTGCTGGTCGCTCATTTCACCGAGACCTTTGTAGCGCTGCACGGTGTAGCCCTTGTCGGAGCCCTTGCCCAACTTGAGGGCAGCTTCCTCGCGCTGTTCTTCGGTCCAGCAGTAAATCTCTTCCTTGCCCTTCTTCACCAGGTAGAGCGGAGGAGTTGCCAGATACACGTATCCGTTCTTGATGAGGTCGAACATGTAACGGAAGAAGAAGGTGAGGATAAGGCAGGCAATGTGGCTGCCGTCGACATCGGCATCGGTCATGATGACAACCTTGTGATAGCGCAGACGGCTGAGGTCCATATGCTTCTCGCCGGTCTCGTCTTCCTGGGCTACACGCACGCCGAGGGCGGTGTAGATGTTCTGGATTTCCTGGCTGTCGAAGGCGCGGCCCTCGGCGGCTTTCTCCACATTCAAGATCTTGCCTCGCAGAGGCAGGATGGCCTGATAGCGGCGGTCGCGGCCCTGCTTGGCGGTACCGCCTGCGGAATCTCCCTCGACGAGGAAGAGTTCGCACTTCTCGGGATCGTTCTCGGAGCAGTCGGCAGGTTGGCCGGGGAGGCCGGCACCGGTCATAACCGTTTTGCGCTGCACCATCTCGCGTGCCTTGCGGGCTGCTGCACGGGCGGTTGCCGCTAGCACGATCTTGTCTATGATAGTCTTCGCAAGCTTGGGATTCTCTTCGAGATAAATGTCCATTGCTGCAGCAGTAGCCTGCGAAACGGCAGAAGTCACTTCGGTATTTCCGAGCTTGGTCTTGGTCTGGCCTTCGAACTGAGGCTCTGCGACCTTCACGGAGATAACGGCGGTAAGACCTTCGCGGAAGTCTTCGGGAGCAAGTTCCACCTTGGCCTTCTCGAGCAGTTTGTTCTTGTCGGCGTAGTTCTTGAGCGAACGGCTGAGGCCCATCTTGAAGCCCTGCAGGTGCGTACCGCCCTCTATGGTGTTGATATTGTTCACGTAAGAATAGATCTTCTCGGAATAGCCGGTGTTGTACTGGAGAGCAATGTCGATGGGTATGATCTTGTCGGAAGAAACGCAGATGGGATCCGGAATCAGCTTCGAAGCGCCGGCATCAAGGTAGTCGATGAACTCCTTGAGACCTTCTTCGGAATAGAAAAGTTCGGACTTGAACACCTGCCTTCCGGTGGCCTTGCTCTCTCCGCTCTCGTCCTGGATGAACTCGTCCACGAGGGTGCGTTTGTCAGTAAGGCGGATGCGAATGCCCTTGTTGAGGAAAGCCAGCTCCCGGAGGCGTGCGGCAAGGGTTTCATACTTGTAGACGGTGGTCTGGGTGAAGATGGTGGCGTCCGGATGGAAAGTGATGATGGTTCCGTGCTCGCTTTCGGAGCATTCGCCGACAACCTCCACAGGAGTGATGGGCTTGCCCTTGGAATACTTCTGCACGAAAATCTTGCCCTCGCGGTGCACCTCGGCTATCAGCAGGTCGGACAGGGCGTTCACGCAGGAAACGCCGACACCGTGAAGACCGCCGGAAACCTTGTAGTTGTTCTTGCTGAACTTGCCGCCGGCGTGAAGCACTGTGAGAACCACCTCGAGGGCGGAACGGTGTTCCTTCGGATGCATGCCGGTAGGAATGCCTCGTCCGTTGTCTTCCACGCGGATGGAATTGTCTTCGAGGATCTGTACGTCGATCGTGTCGCAGAATCCGGCCATAGCCTCGTCGATACTGTTGTCCACAACCTCGTATACAAGATGGTGCAATCCCCTTTCGGAAATGTCACCGATATACATCGAAGGACGCTTGCGCACTGCCTCGAGTCCCTCGAGCACCTGAATACTGTTCGCTGAATACTGCTCTTCAGCTACCTTCATCTCTTCCTGTTCAATCATATCTTTGTTTATCTTTTATTTCTTTTTCTAAAAAGGATGCAAATTTACGTAAATTATCTCAAATTCAGGCTTATGCCGCCAGTGAAATAAATGCCTTTCTGCACGTGCAGCGGCGAAACCGCTATATTGTGGCACAGCAGATTGCCCACATTGGCCCAGACACCGAAGCGTCCGTTGAACCTGTACTCCCCGAGAAGGCCAAGGTCAGCGAAGCCCGGCACCGACCAGGTATATGCCGCCTGCTCTGTGCTACCCTTGCAAGAAACCCCTGCGAAAATTCTGGAATTCCAGTTATATACGGCAGTGACGGATCCGGAAAGCATAGGGAGGTCGAGATAGTCGTCGTTAAGTTCGATGTCAGTATGCTTGAACCCTACTGAAAGGTCCAGGGCGAAACGAGGCGACTTCCAATGCAGGTCGGCATCGGCAAAAGTCACATTGTAATCGGCGTAAGCGATACCGCAGTCGAGTACCGGAGGAGCATACACTGAAGCAGTGAGCGAGCGCAGGGGTGCATCGGAGTAAGATGCCCATCCTCCACGGATGTCATACTGGAAATACTTCAATGCGCTGCCCCTGAAACCGAGCGAAGCATTGAGTCTCTCGAGCGTGGGTTTTATTTCGACAGTATATGCAGGGTTGAACCAATGGTCTTCGAGTTTAAGCTCGGTATAGCCCTTTACGAACTGGCCGCCTTTCACGTTTGCATAGAACTGCAGGGATTGGTCGAAAAGGTCGGCTGTCAACTCGACGTCGGGATACAGCCACTGGAAGTCACTAGCAGGGCTGACGCTTACCCCGGCGGCCAGACGCACGGGATCCCAGTCGAAAAGGGCCTTGGCAGCCACCTGGGCAACGAAAGCATTGTCGTAAGTATCTGTTCCGTAGATGTCTGTTTCCAGATTGAAATCGATGCGAAGGTCGAAGGGCAGCATCCAGTTGGGGAGGAATCCTCCGCGAGCCTTGACTCCTGTCTGGGTGACAGCATTATCGAAGGCCTGGCTCACTTCGAGGTCCAGGTCGTACAGAATCCTGGAATCCTCGGAAGAGCGGACGAGAGTGCGGAGGGTGAAATCGTTGAAATTCGTCTTTCCGGTAAAATCGTTGTTGAAAAGTCCCTGATAATCGAGCCCGTAGGCAAGCGAGAAATCGTTCCCGAACCAGCGCCCCTCAAGACCGAATTTCTCGGAGATGTCGTAGCCGTTGTAATCGTCACGGCTGTCAAGAGTGCCGTAATTGCCAATATATCCGTTCAGGTCCTGAAATACGGTCAGCGTATTGCCGGAAACAGAACGGACCGGTGTCCAGACCGCCTTTAGTTCCGGGCGCAGCGGATATCCCGCCCCTGCCTTGAGATACAGCCTGCTGTAATCGGAGGCCGGCTTCTGAGGCGTTACGTTTATCTCGTAGGGCACAAACTCGTATGCGCCCTTGTACGGCGTGGCGAACACATTGTAGCTTACGGAGGTGCGGAAACTGTTGAGGGAATCCGGAATCTCGAGAGCCACGCTCTGCTTTCCGGCCTTTCCAAGTTCCGCCTTGTAGTCGTTGGTCACCTGCACCTGCGGGTTCAGGTTCTGCGAAAATGCCGGAGCTGCGGCGAGCAATGCAAGCGCAGCTGTTACTATCTTGTTTCTCATAATGATGCAAGTCTCTGGTTAACTGTTTCGATGATGTCGTCCCCTTCGCCATAGGAGCTGTAACCGTCGCGGATACTCTCCCAAGTGGCCTTGGCCTGGCTTGTCTTGCCCTGCTCGCGGAAACCGTCTCCGAGGACGATGTAACATTTGGCCAGCCAGTAGGACTGGTCGCCGCACTTGGAGGCGAAGTCGTAAACCTTGTCTTCGAGCTTGGCGAACTCACCTGAGTCGCAAAGGTCGCGCACAAGCATATAATACGACTCGGCTCCTTCCGGAGTCGAAGGCTGCTCTGCAAGCTTCTTGAAGAAGAGATAAGCCTCGTCGCGATGGCTAGTCGCAAGCAGCGATTTTGCCTCGACGAACCATCCTTCGCGCTGTTCGGCTGCGGAAGGATTGCAGGCTATGAGTTCCCTTGATGCTTCGATGGCATCTTCGAAATTATGTGCCTGATATGCGGAACGCATCTTGCCCAGACGGGCGGCAGCCTTGTTTTCGTCCATCTTGGCTATATCCTGCAGCGTGCAGAAGCCTTCGTAGGCATCGGAATAATGCTGGAGTTCGAAGGAAAGCTTGGCGTAGTTGTATGCCGCGGTCTCGGCGAACGACCCTTCCTTGAGTTCGGCCGCCGCCATCTTGAATGCGGCGCAAGCCTTTTCCTTCTCTGAGAGCGCACGGTACGAATCTGCAAGATAGAACCAGGCATCTCCCTTCTTGTCTCCTTCGGGATAATCTTTCAGATACTTCTGGAAGGAAGTGACAGCACGGTCATATCCGCCGGAAAGATAAATCTGCTCGGCCGTATTGAAATAGATGTTCTCCTGCTCCTTGGGGGTCTTGCCCACGGAGAGATTGCGGGACTGCATATATTCCAGGAACTTCTCCGGCTGGTTCGTGGTCTGGTAGATGGAGTTGATTGCCATCAGGGCCTCCTCGGCGTATTCACTCTTAGGAAGCAGATCCACGACCTGCTTGTATTCGGAGAGAGCCTGTTCGTAATTCTTCATGTTCCTGAATGCCATACCGCGGCCGATGAGGGCGCGGGCGGCATAGGTATTGTCGGATGTCGCGGTCTGCAGCGTGCCGAAGGTCTTGACCGCCTGCTGGTTGTCGTCGACTTCCATATATGCCCTTCCGAGTTCGTACATCGCCTCGGAGTACATAGGTGAGTCGGCGGATGCACCGGTAACGCGGGAGAGCACGTTTACCTTTTCCTTCTTGTTGCCGGACAGCCCGTAGGCGAGGGCCTGCTGATAGTAAGGGTAGATGTCGTCGACGTCGTAGTAAGTGTCGAGAACGCGCTGGTACGATGCGATGGCGGCCTTGTAGTTATGGCGCGCGAAGTCGCAGTCCGAGCGTCGTATCAGGGCATCCTTGCGGGCGGAAGGCTCACCGGAATTGATGTAGTTGTCAAACCAGCGGGCCGCTGCCTCGTACTTGCCAAGATTATAGTTGGAATAACCTATGTTGTAGCTCAGCAGCTTGCCTTCTCCACGGTTATAGAGCGCGGAGACGTTGTAAAGGTCTTCGTATATCTCGGCCGCATCGGCATAATTACCGCTGTTGAACAGTGATTCGGCCAGCCAGTAGCGTGCAAGCTGGGCATAGCGGTCGTTCTTGGGCAGATTGTAGGAAGCCGAGCGGAAATAAGGCACGGCATCGGTCCAAGCGCCGCCGGCAGCAAGCTGGCTGGCACGCAGATAATTTGCCTTCAGGTAATTGCCGGTCTGCTCTTCGTTGAGTTCCTCGATGTTGGAGTAGGCCTCGATGGCCGCTGCATAGTCCTTTGCATTGAGCGCGGCAATAGCAAGGTAGTTGTAGATCTGCTCGCGCCGCGAAGTCTGCGGATAGCGCTGCAGGTATCCTCCGAACACGGACATATCGGAATTGAGGTCGAAGGCAAGCTTGGCGTAATTGAACCACGCATCCTCCTGGATCTGAGGGTTGAATCCTGCCTGCGAAGCATCCTTGAAGGCTTCAGAAGCAGCCACCTTGTTGCTTGTACGGATGTAGGAATATGCCAGCTGGTAATTGGCGACCTGCCCCAGGGAGTCGGAGCGGTTCTCGATTCTGGAGAGCTTTTCGATAGCTCCGCGATAGTCCTGGACGGCATACATTACGGAACCGGCATGGAAAAGGTCCGAGCGCGACTGAGCGGCCTTGTTACCCTCGAGCATATAGTAGGCAAGAGCCTTGTTCTTGTCGCCCTTTACGAGATATGACTCGGAAACGATGCGTGCCAGGCGGGACTTGCGTTCCTCGGGAGCCTGTTCCATCAAAGCAGGGCCGTTATCCACAATGTAGTCGTAGTCCTTCTTCATAAAGCGGCACTCGAGGATGTAATATTTCGCCAGGTCGGAGAAGCGCTCGTCCTGCTCTATCAGGCGGAACCATTTCTCGGCCACGTCGAACTGACGGCCCTGATAGGCAATATACCCGAGCTGATAGCGGGAAGGAGAAGTGAGGCTGTTCTTGGGGGCATTCTCGACTTTTAGAAGATAGGTGAGAGCCTCGTCGTAACGGCCCTGGATATAAGCACAGTAACCGCGGCGGAAGTTGTAGTTCAGCTGATCCGAAAGGCCGAGGCGGGTTTCGCTTACCTGTTTGAGCAGTTCGGCCGCGCCGTCATAATCCTCGGATGCGAAAAGCTTGGCAGCATATTCGAAACGTATTCTGTTCCCGAGTACGGATTCGGGATAGGCGTCGTTGTATTCTTTGTAGAGACGGGCATGGTCATCATCGTCCGCCTTGACGGAGCAGAGCACCACATAAGCTTTGGACATAGGATCGCCAAGCGACTCGAAAATTGTCCTGGCCTTACCATAAACTCCGCTCTCATAAAGCTTTACTGCCTCCTGATAACGAGAGTCCACGGCTTGCGCGCCCGCGCGTGCAGGAGAAAAAAGAATGGCCGTGGCAGCCGTTATGACCAACAAATATTTATGTTTCATAGAATGAAGATTTTCTAATCTTCAAATATAATCATTTTTCGTCAATTTTTACTCAAATAAAATGTATATTTGCAGGGATCAGACACATTTTTTATGGCCTCTCTCATCTCTTTCCGCAATGCGGACATAATTGCCGGCGACAACGTCGTCGTCCACGACCTGAATATGGATGTCGCAGCAGGCGACCTTGTTTACATACTTGGCAAAGTGGGCAGCGGCAAGACCTCCATCATTCGAACGGTCACAGCCGAAAACAAACTTGGCAAAGGCGAGGGCGAGGCCTGCGGTTTCAAGCTGAACGGCATCAGACAGAGGGATATCCCCAGACTCCGCCGCAAACTCGGGGTGGTTTTCCAGGACTTCCGCCTGCTGATGGACCGCAGTGTCTGGCAGAACCTCGATTTCATCCTGAAAGCTACCGGTTGGAAGAACCGCAATGCCGCAGACGCACGCATCGATGAGGTGCTGGAGGCGGTAGGAATGACTATGAAGGCTCACAAGATGCCCCACCAGCTTTCCGGAGGAGAGCAGCAGCGTATTGCCATAGCCAGGGCCCTTCTTAACCAGCCCGAGGTGATCCTGGCCGACGAGCCCACGGGAAACCTGGACGAGGAGACCACAGAGGAGATCCTACAGCTTCTGAACAAACTCAACAAGGAGAACGGGACCACGCTGATTATGGTCACGCACGACAAGAGCATTGTTGAACGCTATCCGGGCAGGGTTTTCGTCTGCCAGGATGAAAGCTGCTCGGAACAATGACACTTGAGCAGAGATACGATGCAATTCTGGACTATTTCCGGAAAAACGTTCCGGTCGCCGAGTCCGAGCTACACTTCGACAGCGACTACGAACTGCTCGTTTCGGTGATCTTATCCGCCCAGTCCACCGACAAGCGGGTGAATCTCGTAACCCCGGCCCTGTTCGCCGCATATCCTACGGTGGAAGCGCTCTCAAAAGCCACGGCAGAAGACATCTACCCCTTCATCAAATCGGTCTCCTACCCCAACAACAAGGCAAAAAACCTTGCGGCCATGGCGCGCAAGGTGATGGATGATTTCGGAGGGAAGATTCCTTCCGATGTAGACAATCTCATGAAGCTGCCGGGAGCGGGACGCAAGACAGCCAACGTAGTGGCTTCCGTGCTCTACAACGAGCCGGTGGTAGCGGTCGACACCCATGTGTTCCGCGTATCCCGCCGCCTGGGACTGAGCCGCGGCACCACTCCCAGAGCCGTAGAACTCGACCTCGAACGCCACATTCCACTGGACATCCGCCCCATCGCCCACCACTGGCTTCTTCTCCACGGGCGCTATACCTGCACATCCCAGAAACCAAAATGCAGCGAGTGTCCGCTCGCCGCATTTTGTAAATCATTTCCTATTTCACGAACTGCTCAGTAAGAGCCTTGATCTTGGCGTCGGCATCAGCCCCCTTCGCCCCGAAATAGAACTTGATCTTCGGCTCGGTCCCGGAAGGACGGACGGAAACCACGTCTCCCGCCTCACTGAAGAACTGCAGCACATTGCTCTTCGGCTGCCCCGTCTTTTCGGGCTCCAGATAATCTATGACCTTGCTGACCGGCACCCCCGCAAGATCCTTGGGAGGATCCTGGCGGAAAGCAGTCATCATATCTGCAATCTCCTGCGCTCCGCTGATACCCTTGCGCACGATGTAGACCATGTGCTCCTTGCGGTATCCTATCTCTGAATAAACTTTCTGCAGCAACTGATACATGCTAAGCCCCTGATCCGCAGCCCAGGCGGCACACTCCGCCACCATTATGCAGGCTGTCTGGGCGTCCTTGTCGCGCACGAACTGGCCGACGTTGAAACCGTAGCTCTCCTCGCCGCCGCAGACGAACTCGCCCGTGGCCTCGTTGCGCTTGACGACCTCCGCTATGTACTTGAAGCCTGTGAGCACGTCGTAGCACGGCACTCCGAACTTCTCTCCGAGTTCGCGTATCGATTCGGTGGTAACGATGGTCTTCACCAGGTACTTGCCCTCTCCGAGGGTGCCGAGTTCCTTGCGCCTGCTAAGGATGTAGTAAGTCAGCAGGGTGGCGGTCATGTTGCCGTTGAACTGCACCATCTTGCCGTCATTGTCGCGCACGGCTATGCCCAGGCGGTCTGCGTCCGGATCGGTCGCCATTACTATGTCGGCTCCTTCGCGGTCGGCCGCTTCGAGGGCCATCTTCATAGCAGCCGGCTCCTCGGGATTGGGAGAAACTACCGTAGGAAAATTGCCGTCGCTCACGTCCTGGTCCGGAACATGGATTACGTGCTTGAATCCCAGACGCTTCAGGCATTCAGGCACAAGGCGCACGCCGCAGCCATGAAGAGGAGTGTAGACGAACTTGATATCGCTGTGACGGGCGCAGGACTCGGGCGACATCGCAAGAGAAAGAATATCACGAAGATAAAGCTCATCCACATCGGCACCCATGATATCGATGCTGCCGCAACGCTCCCCTGCCTGGAATTTTACCATCGAAGGCTCGGAGATCTTGTTCACCTCGGCAACAATGTCTTTATCGACGGGAGATGTAATCTGCCCTCCGTCGCTCCAGAACACCTTGTACCCGTTGTATTCCTTCGGGTTGTGGGAAGCGGTGATCATAACGCCTGCAACCGCGCCTTTCAGGCGTATCGCATAGCTGAGTTCCGGGGTAGGACGTATATTGTCGAATATGAACACGTGGATGCCGTTGGCAGACATGACGTCCGCCGTTATCTTTGCGAATTCCTTACTGTTGTTGCGGCTGTCATAAGAAATGCAGAAGCGGAGGTCGTCGCCCTGGCAATGGGCAAGGATGTAATTCGCGAGGCCCTGCGTGGCCATTCCCACCGTGTATTTGTTCATACGGTTGGTACCGACGCCCATTATGCCGCGCAGGCCGCCGGTGCCGAACTCGAGGTTCTTGTAGAATGCATCCTCTAACGCAGCGGGGTCGGAGTTGCGCAGTTCGATGATTTTACCTTTGGTTTCAGGATCGAAGTCTCCTGTGAGCCATGCATTGGCCCTGGAAATATAATCTGCCATAGAAATGTGGTTTTTCTGTATCTTCAAATATAAAGAAATTTATTGATTTTTAAGATGTTTCAGCCAAAAAAGATGGTCTGCGGCCCTGGAATGTTCTCCCTGCCTGCCACGGTATCCATGCATACCGTCCGGATAGATCATCAGGTCGAACTGCCTCCCTGAGTGCTGCAGGGCATCCACAAGCTGCAGGGTGTTCTGGAAGTGCACGTTGTCGTCACCGGTACCGTGCGTAAGCTTGAGGTGCACGGCTTCCGAGAGTTCAGGAGCATAGGACAGAACCCGGG
>CAMNAD010000044.1 GCA_946530505.1 uncultured Bacteroidales bacterium | reverse complement strand
CCGTCCATGAGGTCGTCCGGGTACAGGAACAAGCCGAATCCAGCCGCGTCGTAGTATCTGGAAGCAAAACGTTCGGAAACGCTCCTGCCGGCCTTGCATACCCGTACAAAAGCAACAGGAGCAAAACTCAGGGATTGGATGAACTCCTGAGGATAGAGGTCTTCGCCTGGCCTGTCGCAGGTCGTATCGGGGCGGAAGAAGATTTTGCCTGCACTGTTCCTGATTATTATGTTCATCAGAATAGCTTTCCGTTGAATTTGTCTTTGAGATTCTGAAGTTCGTCAGCTGTTGCCGGCCTCTTGGCGGCACTGTCTCTTTCGGCCTTGAACTGCTCCGCCAGCCTGGCGAACTGGGCCTTTGTATCGAGGGAGAAACTCCCGTCCTGAATCCATTTGAAATAGGAGGCTTCGGTTTCCCAGACTTCTCTTGCCGTCTTGCCTTTGTGCTTGCCGAAATTAATGTAAACCTCTCCGTCGTCGCCTAGAATCAGATGGCCGGAGAAATCGACGTATTTCCTGCCTACGAAAGCGGCGAGGGCTTTCACGTCATTCTTGAGCACCTGTTCGCGATACTTATCCGGCTCTTTGTATCTGTCAAGCTGGGCTTTTAGAACCTCGAACGTGGCAAGGGTGTCGGCTTCTGCGGCGTGGGCGTTTTCGAAATCTTCGCCTCCGCAGTAGAAGCGATACGCGGCGCGGAGATTCCTCGGCTCCATGGCGTGATAGATGTTCTGAACATCCACCATCAGGGGCTCATGCAGATTGATACTGTCTACCTTGGCGAAAAGAGCCCGGGCCTCCTGTTTTTTGTCGGCTGGCGTAGAAACGGCGGCAAGCCTGCGTTTGCAGTATTGCTTGACCCGTTCGAATTCTTCTGCAAGCATGGGGAGGTCGAACTTGGCTGAGTTGAAACCTGCGAGGTCGCTGTCTTTCAGCCAATCTGCAATTTCGCCGGCCACATTGATGAATAACGGGCAGTTCCTGAGGTCTTCGTCGTGTACGCCGTTGACCTTTGAGGCATCTTCACTTATATGCCTCTGGCAGTTGTTCTCGTAGTCCCAAGGGCGGATCTTCCAAGTCTTGATCTCCGGCTCCGGTTTGCCCGGAAGGGCCTTGACGAAACTCAGTTCGATAATGGAGTCTGTCGGAATATTGAGGCCGGTGCTTTCGATGTCGAAGAAGAGCAAGGGCCTTGTCAGGTTCAAATCCATAGATGGCTGAATTTATGAAACCATAATCGGCATCAGGATGCCGCAAATCTTTTCCTTGTCCGCCTCTTCTTCGGAAGGAACAATCAATGCCGCCCTGCGGGAATCGGCAAATTTCATAACCACTGTTTCGCAGCTCATATTGCCAAGTATCTCTATGAGGAAAGATGACTTGAAACCAATGGCCAGGTCGGTGCCGTTGTAATCGCACTCGAGTTTCTCGTAGGCTTCGGTGGCAAAGCCGAGGTCCTGGGCGGTGATTTCCAGCTGGCCGGGCTTCAGTTCGAACTTGATATGGTTGGATGCCTTGTTAGCGCATACTGCCACGCGGCGTACGGTGTTCAGAAGCTGGCTCCTGTCGATGCGCAGAACGTTGGAATTGTTCTGGGGGATGACATCGCGGTAGCGGGGATACTTGCCAACTACAAGGCGGCAGACCATCATTGTGTCGCCGAAAGTGAACACGGCGGTCGAGCTGTCGAAAGTGATGCTGACTTCTTCCTCGGACTTGTCCACGATGGCTTTAAGTACGCCTGCGGGCTTCTTGTGCAGGATGAAAGATGCGACTGCTTCGGATTTGACTTCGTCGGTAGTGTAGCAGATGAGTTTGTGCGAATCGGAGGCGACCAGTGTCGTGGCTTCGGGGGCGATGTCAAAGAAGATACCGTTCATTGCGGGGCGCATTTCGTCATCGGCAGTAGCATAGATGGTGCTGCTGATACCTTCTACAAGGTTCTCCGCGGGAATGGTAATGGTCATCGCTTCGGCTCCTGCTCCCTTGATTTCGGGAAAATCCTCTGCAGGGAAGTAGGGGAGTGCGGAATTGCCGTTCGACCATACGCATTCAAACGATGAGTCGGAGCTTGTGCGGATATTGACCGGCTGGTCCGGAAGGGCCTTGAAAAGGTCTATCATCTGCCTTGCGGGCACTGCTATGCTTCCTTCTTCTTTGACATTGTCTGCATGCACGGATGTGCGCAGGGTAAGTTCCTGGTCGGATGCTGTGATCTCCAGCCTGTCTCCCTTCAATATGAAGAGGAAATTCTCCAGAATGGAAAGAGTTGTCTTGGCGGGGATGGCTTTTGAGACATCCACCAGGGCTTTCAGCAGTTCTGCACTTGAAACGTTGAATTCCATATATTTTTGTTTTTATTTGTCGTTCTTTCCCTTATTCAGGGGTAACTGCAAATATAAGAATTAATGACGAATATTTTGGCATATCTTTTGATTTTTTAAGGTCCGGTCACAAGACTGTAAATTATAATAGATATGAACAAGAATATGATTACTGTAATTGCCTCCGTATTATTGAGCGGGCTTACCGCATTCGGCATTGTAAAGGCTAATCAGCCTGCGGCAGAGCAAAATGCCGCCACTACGACATATTCCATTGACGGTTCGGCATACCGCACTGTCAATTTGGCACAGGACAATTACCCCGATTTCACCTATGCCGCGGAATCGGCAGTCGACGCGGTGGTGTTCGTAAAAGTTACCATCAAGAGCACCCAGCAGTACTACATAGATCCCTTCTTCAAGTTCTTCTTCGGCGACCAGATGCCGCAGGAGCAGGAACGCGAGCAGCAAGGGAGCGGTTCCGGCGTAATCATACGCCAGGACGGCTATATAGTCACGAACAACCATGTCGTGCAGGGCGCCACGAAGATCGAGGTCACTCTGAACAATAACAAGACCTACGAAGCGAAGGTGATCGGAACGGATCCCGCCACAGATGTGGCCTTAATCAAGATTGATGCTGACGGTCTTCCCATCGTTCCTATCGCCGATTCCGACAAACTGCGCCTTGGCGAATGGGTGCTTGCTATCGGTTCCCCGCTTGGAGAACAGCTCCGCGGCACCATCACTGCAGGCATCGTGAGCGCCAAGGGACGATCGATGCCCAATACTACGGGTGAATTCAAGATCGAGTCGTTCATCCAGACCGACGCTGCCGTCAACCCCGGCAACTCGGGTGGCGCCCTGGTCAACAAGGCAGGCGAGCTGGTGGGCATCAACACCGCCATCGTCTCCCAGACAGGAGCATATTCGGGATATTCTTTCGCAGTGCCTTCGAATATTGTCAAGAAGATTGTCGGCGACCTCATCGATTTCGGCAGCGTCAAGCGCGCAAAACTCGGAGTGGCAATGAGTCCCGTTACGGAAAAAATTGCAGAAGACCTGAAACTTTCTTCGCTTGACGGCGTATATATTAACGAGGTTTCGAAGGGCGGAGCTGCCGACAAGGCCGGGATAAAGAGCGGAGACGTACTCCTTGCAGTCGACTCTACGGTCATAAAGACTCCTTCCGCACTTCAGGAAAAGGTCAATTCCTACCATCCCGGCGACAAGGCTTCGGTCAAGGTCGTCCGCGACGGCAAGGATAAAGTGTTCGAAGTAGTATTCCAAGGCACTGACCAGGTAACCGGCACTGTCAACGAAGAAGGACAGACGGCATTCTACGGCGGATTCCTTGGAGAGCCTTCAAAGGAGAAGCTCGCTTCCCTGGGCATCAAGAAGGGCGTCGAGATCGTCTCTGCCGGAAACGGAAAACTCGCCCGGGCGGGTGCCGTCGACGGAATGGTGATTCTTTATGTGAACGACCAGCCTGTTTCGAAACCCCGCGACGTGATAGATATAGCGTACCGGAGCAAGAGGGCTGTATATATTGAAGGAATCGACAATACAGGCAAATCCGTCTACTTCGGCTTCGCGAAAGACGAATAATAGATGAGACAATTAAAGATTACCAAATCGATTACCAACCGCGAGAGTGCCTCGCTGGACAAATACCTCCAGGAAATAGGCCGAGAGGAGTTGGTGTCGCCGGAAGAAGAAGTAGAACTTGCCCAGCGCATACGCAAAGGCGACCAGGCAGCGCTGGAAAAACTCACGAGGGCTAATCTCCGTTTCGTGGTGTCTGTTGCAAAGCAGTACCAGAATCAGGGGCTTAGCCTTCCTGATTTGATCAATGAAGGGAACCTGGGCCTTATCAAGGCGGCAGAAAAGTTCGATGAAACCCGTGGCTTCAAATTCATTTCCTACGCTGTATGGTGGATTCGTCAGAGTATCCTCCAGGCTCTGGCAGAGCAGTCCCGCATAGTACGTCTGCCTCTGAACCAGGTAGGTTCGCTCAACAAGATCAACAAGGCTCTAGGCAAATTCGAACAGGAGCACGAGCGCCAGCCTTCTACCGATGAACTGGCGGAAATGATCGACATCCCTCAGGACAAGATTGCGGATACCATCCGGGTGAGCGGCCGTCACGTGAGCGTGGATGCCCCGTTCGTCGAAGGCGAAGACAACAGCCTGCTGGATGTCCTTCCCAATGACGACAGCCCTATGGCTGACAAGGGCCTCACCAACGAAAGCCTCAGCATCGAAATAGAACGCGCCCTGCAGATCCTTACCGGCCGTGAACGCGAGATCATCAAGAGTTTCTTCGGCATCGGATGCCAGGAAATGACTCTCGAGGAGATTGGCGAACGCCTCGACCTTACCCGTGAGCGTGTGCGTCAAATAAAGGAAAAGGCCATCCGCAAACTTAAGAAACCATCCGCAAGCAAATTACTGAAATCTTACCTGGGATAAAATGACCCCTGAACAATTCATCGCAGCAAAGGCCGCACAGGCCGTGAAGGAAATATACAATGCCGAGGTGGACCCTGTCACGCTTCAGGTGCAGGTAACGCGCAAGGAATTCGAGGGAGACTACACACTTGTAGTCTTTCCTCTTTTAAGGATTAGCCACGCCGCTCCCGATGCAACGGGGGCTGCCATTGGTGGATGGCTCGTGGACAAGTGCCCGGAAATCAGCGCCTTCAACAGTGTCAAGGGCTTTCTGAACCTGAGTCTTTCGAATCTTTATTGGCGTGAGGCCCTGGAGTCGCTGGTGGCTGCCGGGGATGAGTATTTCCGGCTTCCTTCCACGGGAAAGAGGATTATGGTGGAGTTCTCTTCTCCAAATACAAACAAACCTCTGCATCTTGGTCATATACGCAACAACCTCCTTGGTGACTCTGTCAGCCGCCTGCTTTCCGCAGCGGGTAACGAGGTCATCAAGTCGACCCTGGTCAACGACCGTGGCGTACACATCTGCAAGAGCATGTATGCCTGGCAGCAGCGTTTCGATGGAGCTACTCCGGAAAGCACAGGCAAAAAAGGCGACCATCTGGTAGGAGACTGCTATGTAGAATTCTCCAAAATGGAGAAGGAGGATCCTTCCGTAATCGACAAGGTCCATGAAATGCTCGTGAAGTGGGAGCAGGGCGATCCGGAAGTGCGCGCTCTCTGGGAAAAAATGAACGGTTGGGTTTTCGACGGATTCAACCAGACCTACAAGGCGCTCGGAATCAGTTTCGACAGGACATATTATGAGCACGACACCTATCTCCTCGGAAAGGAGCTCGTGCAGAAGGGGCTGGACAGCGGCGTGTTCGTAAAAGATCCGGACGGGAGCGTGTGGTGCGACCTCACTGCCGACGGCCTGGACCGCAAGCTTTTGCTGCGCTCAGACGGAACATCCGTTTATATGACTCAGGACCTTGGTACGGCTGAGCGCCGCTTTGCGGAATATAAGCTGGATTCCCACGTGTATGTGGTCGGTGATGAGCAGAACTATCATTTTCAGGTACTGAAACTGGTTCTTGCGAAACTCGGCTTTGACTGGGCGGAGCGCATCTATCACCTTTCATACGGTATGGTGGAACTTCCGGAAGGCAAGATGAAGTCCCGCGAGGGAACCGTTGTCGATGCGGACGACCTTATAGAGGATATGTATCTTGAAGCAAAAGCCACGTCCGAAGAATCGGGCAAACTCGCAGACATTCCCGAGGCGGATAAAGAAAAACTCTATCATATGATAGGGCTCGGAGCGCTCAAGTATTTCATACTCAAGGTGGATCCAAAGAAGAAGATGCTGTTCAACCCCAAAGAATCCATCGACTTCAACGGTAATACAGGCCCTTTCATCCAGTATACCCACGCCCGTATCCGTTCCATCTTGAGAAAAGCTGCCGAAGCCGGATATGTGCCTGCCCTTGAAAACGTCGAGTTGAGCCCCAAGGAGATTCGCCTTGTGCAGTTGCTTAACCTGTACCGTCAGAAACTTGCTGAAGCTGCGGCGGCATTCTCTCCGGCAGTTATGGCCAATTATGCCTACGATCTTGCCAAGGAGTTCAATCAGTATTATCACGATACTCAGATACTCCGCGAAAGTAATGTAAAGTTGCGAAACACACGCCTTGTACTGATTGATACTGTTTCTCAGGTACTTGCAAAGAGTATGGCGCTCCTGGGAATCGAACTTCCCGAAAGAATGTAGCTTTCAGCTATTGCAAATTAGAAAAGTTTGCTCTAATATTGCAGCAAATTAAAGACACTATGCCACAAGACAACAAGAAGAGACGCGTAATCAGCTACGAGAATATGTCGGACGAGCTGGCTGCAGCTTTCAACGAAAAGTACCCCGGCGGGTTCAATGACTGGTTCCAGGATCTTACAAAATATACAAAGCCTGACGGGACCCCGTTCTATGCGGTTACCATCGAGATGCCGGATTCCATCTGCCTTGTAAAAATCAAGGTCGAGACCGACGATCTCGAGGACATCGAACGCTGGCTCGAGGGCGAGGAAAATGCCGAGAACGAACAGGTGGCAGGCCCTTCCGCCGATGCGGATGCCGGAGCCGGCACCCTCCCCGACGACAACATCTCCCAGTATGGCGGAGATGACGACGGGGCCGACGGCGAATAGCCGCAAGATGAAGCTTCCTTACATAAAACTAAGCGAGAACGCCAAACTCCTGCTGCTCAGTCTCATTGTGGGGCTTTGCGCAGGAGTTGCTGCTGTATTCTTGCTCCGTGTCATTGAATTCATCCACGGCCTCATCCGCAGCGGGTACTTCCTGTTCCCGGCGTTGGGTATGCTGATATCACTCATTATAGTAAGATATCTGGTTAAGGACAATATCGGGCACGGAGTAACCAAGGTGCTGCTTGCAGTATCAAGGCACGAATCCCGTATCAAACCGCATAACATGTGGTCGTCGCTGCTGACAAGTGCGCTCACCATCGGATTGGGCGGTTCTGTCGGCGCGGAGGCTCCTATCGTTTATACCGGAGCAGCGTTCGGCAGCAATATCGGACGTGCGGCTAAACTTTCCTACAGGGGGGTGACGGTACTCCTTGGCTGCGGGGCCGCAGGTGCCATTGCCGGTATATTCAAGGCCCCTCTTGCCGGTGTCCTCTTTACTCTGGAGATTCTGCTCTTCAACATATCGATGAGTTCGATAATGCCTTTGTTGGTATCGACTCTTACGGCAACGGTCGTTTCTTATGTGTTTTTGGGGGCGGAGTCTCCTTTCTCCTGCTCGCTGGCGCCTTTCTCAATGGGGAACCTGCCGTTCTACCTTCTGCTTGGCGTATTCTGCGGCCTGGTATCACAGTATTTCACCCGTTTCACTCTCTGGCTGGAAGACAGACTGAAGAGCGATTTCCGCAGTCCCTGGGTGCGCTGGGCTGCCTGTGGAGCAGGTCTGTCGCTGCTGGTCTGGCTGTTCCCGCCTTTGTTCGGCGAGGGCTATGATTCGATAGGCCAGCTGCTGAATGGCGGTGAACTCCGCCTTGGCAGCAATCCGAATCCCTTGCTCTTCTTGCTGCAGTCGCCCTGGGGCATGCCTGTATTCCTCATTTTAGTCCTGCTTCTCAAGGTCGTGAGTATGACACTCACCAACAGCGGCGGGGGAGTGGGCGGGACATTCGGCCCTACCTTGTTTGAGGGAGCCATCCTCGGATTCCTGATAGCTCGTACTGTAAATCTGTGCGGGCTGTCTCTTCCTGAGCAGAACTTTGCGCTCGTGGGAATGGCCGGACTTATGGCAGGGGTAATGCAGGCTCCTATGACGGCCATATTCCTGATAGCCGAAATAACGGGAGGATACGAGTTGCTCCTGCCGCTCATCCTCTGCGCGACAAGTTCGTATGGAGTTACAAGGATACGCGAACGCTATTCCATTTATACCAAGCGGATTGCACAGAGCGGGGATTTGCTTACTCACGACAGCGACCACGCAGTCCTTACCCTGATGAATACCAGGGACCTCATCCGGGACAAGTATCCCAGGCTCAGCCCGAATGACTCGCTTCAAGATGTTTCCGGCATTATTTCGGGCAGTACTGTCGCGGTATTCCCTGTCATAAGTTCAGAGGGGCGTTTCCAGGGTGTGCTTGAGATGGACGACATACGCAAGCATATATTTGAGCCCGACGCCCTTGCCAAATTGCACGTGCGTGACCTGATGCATCTCCCGGCCGATATTGTTTATGAAGATGAGAGGATGGAGGATGTGATGCGCAAATTCGACCGTACCGAGGTCTGGAGACTCCCTGTACTGACGCGCGAAGGGATATACCTCGGTTTCATCTCACGGTCCAGGATTCTTGCGGCATACCGGGAGGAACTCAAAAAGATTACTGCTGAAGACTGATATATGAAAGAGATTTACATCAATCATATTGCCGGCTTGATGGGGTTGAAGGCCTGGCAGGTGGAGAACTGTGCGGATTTGTTTGCAGAAGGCGACACCATCCCTTTTATAAGCCGTTACCGCAAGGAAAAAACAGGAGGAATGGACGACAGTGAGGTTGCGGAACTCAAACACTGGGTGGATGTTTTCGCCGAAATGGAGAAACGCAAGGAAACCGTGCTAAAGACCGTTTCCGAGGCCGGTGTCCTGACTGACGAACTGCGTGCGAAAATTGAGAGTTGCGTGGTGAGCTCTGAGTTGGAGGACCTGTATCTTCCTTACAAGCCGAAGAGACGTACCCGTGCGACGGTCGCAAAGGAACTGGGACTTGAGCCGCTGGCGGATTCCATGTGGAATCTTAAGGCGCGCAATCCCCATTCTGAGGCGGCCCGTTTTGTGAAGCCCGGAAAAGTGGAGGATGCCGAAGCCGCTCTCGCCGGGGCCCGCGACATAATAGCGGAGCGCCTGAGCGAAACGGCCGTGATACGAGAGAACCTTCGACAGATATTCCGTACCCGCAGAGTGGTTTCGAAAGTTACAAGAAAGGCCGAAGGACCTGAAGCGGACAAATACAGGAGTTATTTCAACTGGTCGTATCCTCTTGACAAAGTGCCTTCACACAGCCTCCTGGCCATTCTGCGTGCAGAGAATGAAGGTTTTCTGAACATTAGTGTAGACTCCGACCCGGAGCGCTGCGGAAAGAAAATCTACTACGATTTCTGTCAGATGCAGGGGTATCCTTCCGGAGATTTGGGAGAGCAGATACGCGAGGCGGTGGATGACAGTTTCAAGCGCTTGCTGGAACCTTCCATCAGTTCGGAAGTGTTGAGAGAGGCGAAAGAGAAGGCAGATATCGAGAGCATACGCGTCTTTGGAGAGAATCTCAAGCAGTTGCTTCTGGGAGCCCCCGTCGGACAGAAACGTACCATGGCGGTCGACCCCGGATTCCGCAACGGATGCAAGATTGCATGCCTCGACGAACAGGGAAATCTACTGTATCATACCATCATCTATCCACATCCGCCCCAAAACGAGAAGGTAAAGGCCCTTGTGGCTGTGCAGGACATGCTGGAGAAGTACTGCATCGAGGCCGTGGCCATAGGCAACGGAACTGCGAGCAGGGAAACGTCGGAATTCTTCCGCAAGGTGGAGTTGCCGGAAGGGTGCAAGGTATGGACTGTCAGTGAAGACGGGGCGTCGGTTTATTCGGCATCCGAAGTGGGAAGGGAAGAGTTTCCTGACGAGGATGTGACTGTCCGCGGTGCGGTTTCTATAGGTCGCAGGCTTATGGACCCTCTGGCAGAGCTTGTTAAGATTGATCCCAAGAATCTCGGAATCGGCCAGTATCAGCATGATGTGGACCAGGCATTGCTTAAAGAGAAGCTTGACAATACCGTAGAGGCTTGCGTGAATTCCGTGGGTGTCAATTTGAATACAGCCAGCCCGTATCTGTTGCGCTATGTCGCCGGGATAGGTCCGCAGCTCGCCGCCAATATCGTGGCGTACCGTTCGGAGAACGGAGGCTTTTCCTCCCGCTCCGAATTGAAAAAGGTGCCCCGCCTGGGGGCGAAGGCGTTCGAGCAATGCGCCGGTTTCCTGCGTGTGAGGGGCGCTTCCAACCCTCTGGATGACAGTGCCGTTCATCCCGAATCTTATTTCGTTGTGGACAAGATGGCCCGAGATCTCGGGGTCTCGGTGAAGCAGCTGGTCGGAAATGCGGAGCTGTGCTCCAGGATTCAGGCAGAACGTTATGTGGAAGGGAGCGTCGGTCTGCCGACGGTGAACGATATCATAAAAGAGCTGGCAAAGCCGGGACTGGATCCGAGGGAAGCTGCATCGGACTTCGCATTTGCCGAGGATATTCACGAAATCGAAGACCTCAGGACAGGAATGGAACTGCCCGGGATAGTGACAAATATAACTGCTTTCGGGGCATTTGTGGATATAGGTCTCCACGATAACGGTCTGTTGCACGTGT
>CAMNAD010000043.1 GCA_946530505.1 uncultured Bacteroidales bacterium | reverse complement strand
CGTGCCTTCGACCAAAAGTTGCACGCCAACATTCTTCAGATGTATGTTCTGGAATTTTTCGCCCAGGTCAGAAAGGGGAGTGGAACGGTCGATGTGCTTGTCCCCTTCCGATATCTTATAAGCCTTGGGCACGAGCGCGGTAAGAGACGGAAAGAGGGGTGTGATGCTGTGGCCTGCTTCCTTTGCGAAACGGTATCCGTCGCCGGTAGAGCCCGTATTCGGATAGGATAGTCCGCCTGTTGCAACAATCAGCCTGCTGCAAGTGAAGTTGCGCCCGTCGCTGGTGCTTATCTCGAAAACGCCCCCATTTGCCGTATCTGCCGGTTCGTAATGACAGGAGGCGACTTCGGCCTCTGCCTCGATCTTTACGCCTGCCCCGTGACAGGCCCTTACAAGGGCGTCGATGACATCGGTGGAGTGATAGGAGGCCGGGAACGCCCTGTCGCCCCTCTCTACAACGGTAGGCATGCCGACAGATTCGAAAAACTCCACCAGTCTCGCGGGTGTAAGATTGTAGAATGCCGGTTTGACAAAATTCGGCTTGCTGCGGATGTGGGCGCTGAATTCGTTCCAGTCCTTGACATTGGTGAAATTGCATCTGCCCTTGCCGGTTATCATTATCTTCCGGCCCGGGCGGGGCATCTTTTCAAGAAGAAGGACCGATGCGTCGCTGCCGCCCGCAACAAGCGTGGACGCTGCTCCGTATGCCGCCATCAGGCCGGCGGCTCCACCTCCTATGATGATTATATCAGATTTCATATACGAAAAAAGGGAAAGCTTAGCACATCGCACCGCTACAACCTCTGACCCTTGCTGCATTCCTGCCCTGGGGGAGTTCGGAGGGAGCTGGTCGTGTACGACTTTCCCGTCGGCAAATATAAGAAAACTTTCTTAAATACTGTCAAAGATGAGGGGCAGAATGTCGTCCACCCTGTCGAACTTCCATATCTGCCTGCTTCCTATCATTATGACGGACATCGGCCTGCCGCTCTTCAACTGGTATTGTGCCATCACCTGCCGGCAAGATCCGCAAGGAGTGGCCGGGGCTTCTTCAATCTTGCCTTCTTTGCCTCCGGCAATGGCTATCGACACCATGTCCTCGTCCGGGTAATTGGCTCCGGCCCAGAACATTGCAGTACGCTCGGCGCAAAGGCCGGATGGATATGCATTGTTCTCCTGGTTTGCTCCTTTTACTATCAATCCGTTGCCAAGGCGGAGAGCCGCACCTACATTGAAATGTGAGTAGGGAGCATAAGATCCTTTCATAGCCTCTATGGCTGCGTGCGCAAGTTCTTGATCTTCTTTCGGCAGTTCGTCGATCGAGGAATACTCGCGGAACTTGATATTTAGTTCTTTTTCGGTCATAAATCAGTGTTACAGTCCTCAAAGATACGAATTTTGCAGAAATTTAGTATCTTTATTGTCCTTAAACCAGTAAAGGCAATGAAAGAACTGATCTATAATGACCTCCAGGAGGCGAGGAAAGAGTTGGAAATCTTCCTCGCCGGGCCTTCAACCGCAGACTCGATAGAAGCCGCAGCCCGAATTTGTACCGAGGCCCTTGCCGCCGGGTGCAAGATTATCAGTTGCGGCAACGGCGGGTCTTTGTGCGATGCCACTCACTTCGCAGAAGAACTGACCGGACGCTATCGCGGGAACCGCCGTAGCCTGCCCGCAATTGCCATAAATGACCCTGCATATCTTACCTGCACATCTAACGATTTTTCCTATGTGGAGGCTTTCTCCCGTTATGTTGAGGGTGTGGGAAACAAGGGGGATGTGCTGTTGGCAATCAGTACGAGCGGTACATCGGCCAATGTCCTGAAAGCGGCCGGGGCGGCCAGACATAAGGGAATGAAGGTGATAGCCTTGACAGGGCCTGCGGGGAATCCTCTCGAAGCCCTTGCCGATGTTGCAGTATGCGCTCCCGCAGCGTCACATTCCGACCGTATCCAGGAAATACATATTAAAGTCATTCATATACTCATCCACGCCATCGAGGCAGGGATGGGATTTTAAAACTGTATCCTATGAAAAAGAATTCGCTATCGGTTATACTGCCCGTGATGTTCGGTTTCCTTGCTATGGGATTTATCGATATGATAGGGCTTGTCACCAATAACGTCCGAGTTGATTTCGGAATGTCCGACGGGCTTGTAAATACCATCTCGCTCTCCTGTTATCTGTGGTTCCTGCTCCTATCTATTCCGGTCGGCATGGCCCTTACCCGCTGGGGAAGGAAGAAAATGGTGCTGATGAGCCTTGCAATCCATGTGATTGCTCTTATGCTGCCTTATCTGTGGTACAGTTTTGCAGGAGTCCTCTTGGCATTCTCGCTCATAGGTATAGGCAATACCATCCTGCAGGTGGCCATGAATCCCCTGGTTACGGACGTGGTGAGTGCCGACAGGGTGACGTCCACCATCACTTTCGGGCAGGCTACAAAGGCCTTCGGCAGCATTGTTGCGCCGTTTATCGCAATGTGGACAGCCGTCTCGCTGGGACACTGGCAACTGCTGTTCCCGATTTATGCGGGGCTGTCTCTCCTTGGGCTTGTATGGCTCTGGCTATCGCCGGTCGAGGAAACTCCCCGACAGGAGAAAAGCGTGAGCGTAAAGGATACTCTGGTGCTGCTGAAAGACAAGACCATACTTGCCTTTTTCTTCGGAATCGTTGTGCTGGTAGCCGCCGATGTGGCGGTCAATATGACTTTGCCAAGGCTGATGACCGACGAATTCGGCCTTCCTGCCGAAAAGGCGAATCTTTGCAACAGCCTGTATTTTCTTGCTCGAACGATCGCTGCATTCGCCGGAGGAGCGCTCCTGCTCAAAGTTTCGGATAAGAAGTTTTTCGCTGCCGGATGCTGGGTGGCGATGCTCGGGCTTGTGCTTCTTGCGCTGCTTGGAAAAACCGGTCTGGTGCCCGCCCTTATCGCCGTATGCATTTTCGGTATAGGCTATGCGAATCTTTTCGGGATAGTTTTCTCCTTTGCATTGCGGCGCGCACCCGACAAGGCTAACGAGGTTTCGTCTCTTCTGATTGTGGGACTGATCGGCGGTGCGGTCCTTCCTCCCGTACTCGGCTGGATCAGAGATATTTCGGGCTCCCAGATAGCTGCCGTGGCTGCGATAGCCGTAGTCTGGATATATATGCTTTGGCTCAATCGGAGAATTAATTGCTAACTTTGCAGCCAATGAAAATCTGCGTAGGTCTTTCCGGAGGTGTCGACTCCAGTGTCGCCGCTCTGCTTCTCAAACAGCAGGGTTACGATGTTTTCGCGATGTTCATGCAGAACTGGCATGATGCCGATGCCACCCTCCATGGGGACTGCGAATGGGAAGAAGACAAGTTCGTAGCCGAAATGGTGGCCCGCAAGATAGGTATTCCTTTCTATTTCGTGGACCTGAGCAAGGAGTACCGCCAGAGGGTGGTCGACTATATGTTCGACGAGTATTCGAAGGGCCGCACTCCCAATCCGGACGTGCTTTGCAATCGCGAGATAAAGTTCGATGCCTTCCTTCGGGTTGCACAAAAAATGGGGGCTGACATGGTGGCGACCGGGCATTACTGCCGAAAGGAAGAAACTGTCGGGCAGGACGGGAAAAAGCTCTACAGAATATTGGAAGGTGTCGATCCAGGCAAAGACCAGAGCTATTTCCTGTGCCAGTTGACCCAGGAACAGCTGTCGAAGGCCATTTTCCCCATAGGGGGACTGCTCAAGAAAGAAGTCCGCGCAATCGCAAAGGAAGCGGATCTTCCTTCCGCCGACAAGAAGGATTCGCAGGGCATATGCTTCGTTGGCAAGGTGGACCTTCCGACATTCCTGCAGCAGAAGCTCAAATCTGTCGAAGGAGATGTGGTCGAGGTGTATCATCCTTTCTATGAACAGGATGCACTTTATCAGCAACAGTGCGGAATAATTCGTGGAATGCTCCGTGACGATTATGCCGGTCCTCTTCCGGTGATATCACATTATATATCGGAAGACAAGGCGTCTGCAGCAGAAGATACCCGCCCCTTCGACGATGCAAGAATAGCGGGCTTGAGTGATGAAGACCTGCGAACGCTTTCGACACCGGTTTCATATGGGGCGATCAAGTTCGAGACTGAAGTCTACCGTTCCGGCAAGAAGCATATACGCAAGACTCGCTATAAAGATAATCCTTTCGGGAAGATTGTCGGAAGACACGAGGGTGCGCAGTTTTACACAATCGGGCAGCGCAAAGGCTTGAACATCGGCGGGCACAAAGACAGCCTCTTCGTGATATCTACTGATATAGATAACAATATAATATATGTCGGCGAAGGTCACACACATCCCGGGCTGTCGCGTCTCTGTCTTAGAGTCTCTCCGGAGGAAATCCACTGGATAAGGCCGGACCTTGCAATGTCCGTGGGGGATGTCCGCCGCTGCCGGGTGCGCATACGCTACCGTCAACCGCTGCAGAGTGCCACCCTCCTTCGAAGAAAGGACGGGCTTTACATTGTTTTTGATAATGCCCAGCGCGGTATAACCGCCGGTCAGTTCGCCGTATGGTACGGCGACGATGACGAAATGACAGGAAGTGGAGTAATATGAAAGAATTCGAAATCAGCTGCCCCCTGACCAGGGAGCCGCGTCTCAAAGAAATAGAAGCCAAGGCAGGAGGTCTGCAGTGGGTTGCCGTAAAAAGGTCGGTGGATGCACGCAAGGAGCCGGTCTGGCGTTACAGGTACGAAGCCTACGAACCCGGGGAATATCAGCCTTACACACTGGCAGAGTATCAGGATGTGCATAATGCGGAAGCGGTAATTGTTGTCGGGGCAGGCCCTGCGGGAATGTTCGCCGCATTGAAGCTGCTTATGCTCGGGCTCAAACCGGTAATACTGGAAAGAGGCAAGGATGTACACGCCCGCAAATTCGACATGGCGAAGCTCTCGCAGACGGGGCAGGTCAATCCTGAGTCAAACTACTGTTATGGCGAAGGCGGCGCCGGTGCGTTCTCCGACGGCAAACTCTATACCCGCTCATCCAAGAGGGGAGATATACGCGAGGTGCTTCAGCAACTGGTGAACTTCGGGGCATCCAAAGACATATTGATAGATGCTCACCCGCATATTGGATCGGACAGGTTGCCTGTGGTGGTCGAGAATATACGCAAATGCATCCTCGCTCACGGAGGAGAGTATCATTTTGAATCGAAAGTGGTCGCCATTGAAGGCGAAGCCGGGAGTTTTACTGTTGCTTGTGCCGATGGAAAGAAGTATTGCGGACAGGCGGTTATCCTCGCTACAGGGCACTCTGCACGCGATATATATGAGATGCTTGCCTCGCAAAAGGGCGCCTTGGAAGCGAAGGGCTTCGCCCTGGGAGTACGAGTGGAGCATCCTCAGGAAAAGATAAACTGGTCACAGTATCACGGTAGCTGGAAGCCTGGAGTGCCCGCCGCGGAGTATTCGTTTGTGGAGCAACAGGACGGGAGGGGAGTATTCTCCTTCTGCATGTGCCCCGGAGGCATACTTGTGCCTTCCTCAACAGAGCCGGGGACGGTTGTCCTGAATGGCATGAGCAATTCGGCTCGCAGCGGCAAGTTTGCCAATGCTGGAGTCGTAGTCCAGATCGAACCCGAAGATGTGCCAGGAAACGATCCATTCCGGCTCATGGACTGGCAGCATTCTGTTGAGAAACGGATGTTTGAGTATTGTGCCCGGTTCAATCCTGTCAATCTTATGACGGCGCCTGCTCAGAGAATGGAGGATTTCTGCCTGGGCAAACTGAGCAAGAAAATGCCGGAGACTTCATATCATCCGGGAGTGATTTCCGCTCCTTTGCATGAACTCTTGCCTCCAATCGTGGCAGAGCGTTTACGCAAGGTATTCCCCCGTGTCAAAATCCGTAATTACTATACTAATGCCGCGTTGCTGCTCGGTGTAGAGTCTCGGACTTCTTCGCCGGTGCGCATCCCCAGAGACCCGGAAACCCTGCAATATGTTTCGATGCCGGGTGTATATCCCTGTGGCGAAGGCGCCGGTTATTCCGGCGGCATCGTGTCGTCCGCCATCGACGGCATACGCTGCGCCGAGGCTGTATCCAAAGTATCCAACTAAACCATAACCATATAATGGACAAGAAGATAACACTGAATCCCAACGAGGTGGTCGCTTTCCTGGAGAAGGCCCCTGAAACCTTTACCCGTGAGGATATGCTCAATTTCATCTGCGAGAAGAATATCCGCATGATTGATTTTATGTACCCGGCGGAAGACGGGCGCGTGAAGACTCTCAATTTTACAGTAAACAGTTATGAGTACGCCGAAACCATACTCACCGAAGGAGAACGTGTCGACGGATCAAGTCTTTTCCCTTCCTTTATCGAAGCCGGAAACAGCGACCTGTATGTGATTCCTCGCTATCGAACTGCTTTTGTGGATCCGTTCAATGAAATACCGACACTGTGTTTCCTGTGCGGTTTCTATAACAAGGATGGAGAACCATTCGATTGTGCCCCTCATGCAACCCTCATGAGGGCCGAGAAGGCTTTTGAAGAGTCAACGGGCATGCAGTTCGAGGCGATGGGAGAACTGGAGTACTATGTCATCTGTGACGAAGATCCGCTTTTCCCTGCGACGGACCAGAAAGGCTATCACGAAAGCGAACCCTTTGCCAAACTGAATGATTTCCGCCGCGCATGCATGGACCACGTCGCAAAGACCGGCGGCCAGATCAAGTACGGCCATAGCGAAGTTGGTAACTTTACTCTGGACGGAAAAGTTTATGAGCAGAACGAGATAGAGTTCCTGCCGAATCCTGTCGAGACAGCCGCCGACCAGTTGCTGCTGGCCAAATGGGTGATCAGGAATCTTGCATTCAAGTACGGGCTTGACGTCAGTTTCGCTCCCAAGATTACGACCGGCAAGGCCGGTTCCGGAATGCACATTCATATGCGTCTTATGAAGGACGGCCGCAACGTGACCCTCGGCAAGGACGGAAAACTGTCCGAGGAGGCGAAGCGTGCAATTGCCGGATTGTTGGAGATGGCTCCGTCCATAACTGCCTTCGGCAATAAGAATCCTACATCTTATTTCCGCCTTGTTCCCCATCAGGAGGCGCCCACGAATGTATGCTGGGGCGATTGCAACCGTTCCGCCCTCGTGCGTGTCCCTCTCGGATGGAGTGCCGGCACGGATATGTGCTCAAAAGCTAACCCTCTTGAGAAAAAGTCCGATGCGGATACCACGGGAAAGCAGACCTTCGAAATGCGCAGCCCGGACTGCTCCGCAGACATTTATCAACTGATGGCCGGTTTGTGCGTAGCTGCCCGCAAGGGACTGGAGATGCCCAGGGAAGACGCCCTGCGTATAGCGGAAGAGAAGTATGTCGATATGGACATACACAAGAGCGAGAATGCAGCACGTCTGGCTACGCTTGAACAACTGCCTACCTGCTGCGTCGAAAGCGCCGATTGCCTCGAGAAAGCTCGTTCGGTTTATGAAGAAGCCGACGTATTCCGTCCTCGTATGATAGACGGAATCGTCAAGGCCCTGAAATCTTTCGACGATTCGTCGCTGCACAAGGATGCACGCGGAGATACCAAACTGATGCGCAGTCTGGTAGAGAAGTATTTCTATTGCGGATAGATTATCGTATGGCTTTGTCCTGCAGCGTCCAGCCGGTCAGACTGGATACGTACGGGATGAAGTTGTGCGCGATTTTCAACTGGGCGGGGTAGGCAGGGTGACCTGCAGACCCCGTTTCGTTCCTGAGAAAGCTGTTGCGGAAGATGCCTGTATATGATACGTTATGCAGCCCGGCTTTGTCCACAGCGGCACGCACGTATTCGAATACTTCGATCCTAGGCGCAGCGCACAGGATGGGATGTTCGTCGCCGTAGAAGGCCTTGATCTCCTTCAAGAGCCGGATGTAGTCCTCGACGAAGAGCCTCTCGGCTGGCTGTCTGCCGCGAGAAAAATCGTTTTCTCCAAGGTAAATCACGGTAATCGCCGGCTTGACGGGGAAATCTGATGGCTGCCATCTTGCTGCCTCTTTGTCGTCCGGAGCGGAACTGTCGAATAGTCTGACATAACGGTCCGGCATTGTGTAACCGCGCCCGCCGTCATTGTAGTTGCGGTTGACACCCTGTCCTGAATGTGCCATTACCAGGATGTCGGCATCGAAGTATCTGCCCAAAATAGCGGCATGAGTGAAATTCTGGTTCTCGTCTTCGGGACGGAACGGATCTTCCGGCTTGCTGTTTTCGGCGCCGTATCCGCAGGTGAACGAGTCTCCGACGAATTCAATGACTCTTTCCTTGACAGGCTCCGCCTGAAGAAGCTCGCCGTCAGTAAGGATGCTCTGTACCGTAACCCTGCCCTGGCTGGCTTCTGTCCTTTTCTGGAGGATGACAGTATGCTGCTTTGGAATACGTTTGCCGTAACGGGCCTTGAGTGCCGCGGGATCGCAAAGTACAAGGGTGGTGTCTCCTTTTGCCGTAAGCACCTGGTCGGCAAAAGGACCGGCCGGATTGTCCAGCCACAGGTTGAACCAGTCCTTGCCGCTGTCATTGAGCTTGACTGCAAGATAATTGCCTTCGAAGGATATCCGTACCCTGGAGCCTGTCCAGTCGAAAGACACAGTATTGTCTTTGACCAGCGTGCGCGCTACATATGTGATGCGGCTGTCGCCGGCAGGGAATTCTTTTAATTTAGGCGTGGTCGCTTCAGCCAGGATGGCGGCTGCAAAAATCAGTACGCTTGAAAGGATTATTTTCATAGTGCAAATATAAAAAAAGTTCGCAATTGCGTAGTTCGGAAAGCCCCTCAGTCATAAAGGCCAGTGGCCAAAACAGGCTCGCATATGCGAGCCTGTTTTGAGCCACTTGGCAGATTTGAACTCCCGACCTGCGCGTTACGAATGCGCTGCTCTACCGCTGAGCTAAAGTGGCAAGCCGTTCACTTGGAACGGGACTGCAAATATAGTTATTTTTTGCGATTCTCAAACTTGCCAACCATATTTACAAGCAAGGAACCAAGAATGCCGGCACAAATCGAACCCATCAGAACGGCAATCTTGCCCATATCGCGCATTGCGTTCATTATCTGGGGAGCCTGATCGCCGAAGGACAGGGTATCTACGAAAATCGACATGGTGAAACCAATTCCCCCAAGGCATGCTACCGCAAAGAACATCGGCCATGTCGCTTTCGCGGGCATCTCGCCGACCTTGCATTTGATAGCGATCCAACTGAAGAGCGTGATACCTATCGGTTTGCCGAGAAGCAATCCGAGGAATATACCCATGCTTACGCTTCCCAGTGAGGGGTCGAAACGGAATACATTGAAGTAACTTACGTCTGCTATCTCAACACCTGCGTTCGCAAGGGCAAAGACAGGCATGATAAGGAAATTCACCCAAGGGGAAAGCGCTGTTTCCACTCTGTATGTCATATCCATCGAGCCTGTGCCTATCTTTCCGAGTTTCTTGAGGCAATGCCTCTGGGGGCCGTTGGGGAACGCCATCGAAGGCACGGAGGCGAATTCGTCGAAGCGCTTTGTGTACTTCGCCCATTTATGCTCGAACTGCGACTTGTTGTAGCGGGGAGTGGAGGGAATCAGAAATGCCATGACTACTCCGGACATGGTGGCATGTATGCCCGAATAATAGAACAGCGCCCAGACCACGAGCGCGAGCAGGATATAGGGGAACATGCTCTTCTCTCCCAGCCTGCGAAGCAGGAATGTGAAAACGATTACGATCAAGGCGATGCCGAGAATCCCAAGTTTGATGGTTCCTCCATAAAACAGGGCTACCACAAGTATCGCGATAAGGTCGTCCGCGATGGCCAGCGCCGTCAGGAAAACCTTCAGGGACACAGGAACCCTGTCGCCGAGGACCGACAGTATGCATACTGCAAATGCGATGTCGGTGGCAGTCGGAATTCCCCATCCGGAGGCTGCGGCTGTGCCGTGGTTGATGATTGTGTAGATGACTGCCGGCGCAATCACCCCTCCGAAGGCGGCTATCACCGGCATCATCGCCTTCTTCGGAGAGGACAACTCTCCATAGGCGATCTCCCGGCGTATCTCAAGACCCACGGTAAAGAAGAAGACGACCATCAGGATGTCGTTGATGAACTTCTCCACTGTCATGTCGCGGGGGAAAAACAGGTTGATGTTTCCGTCCGGACTCGCCATGTGCAGGGTGAGCGTAGTTTCCAAGAAGGAGTGATAAAGGTGCTTGGTGAAGGGCAGGTTGGCGAGAAGCATCGCAATTACCACGCAGGCAAGCAGAAGTACGCCCTGTGCCCATGGCTGCTTGGAGAACTTCTTGCTTCGGACATCGAAATTGCGAATGCCCTTGTTCCAGGTATAAATAGGTATAAGTCTCATAATATGTTCATCACTATATTGAAATCGATAATTCTCTCGGAGGACATGAAAGCTTCGATACTGTGCCTGCAGGGTCTGCTGCAAAGATGTTCCGGTCTGCACAGTTCCAGTGCGATGATGTCGCCGGTACGTATATGCATCCTTGAACTGGCTGCGGCGATCGCTTTCTCCAGTTCAAGACATGGAAGGGAAGATGAAGAAAAAATCTGCTTCCCGTCCATCAGAAGCGAAAAATCACCCGGATTCGCGGTCGGGGCGGGGAGGAATGATGTGTGGTCGATGCAGGAGGCTTCTGCGATGCTTTCGGCTGAGCCGTCCATGAGGTCGTCCGGGGACAGGAACAA
>CAMNAD010000042.1 GCA_946530505.1 uncultured Bacteroidales bacterium | reverse complement strand
CGACAAACAGTTCCTGGAAAACAAGGGGATAGAAACGGTAGAACTCTCTTCGCCGGACGGCAAGGCGAGGGTGCTGGCGGTGCCGGCCTGGCAGGGAAGGATAGCGACATCCACCGCAGCGGGCGAAAAGGGACGCAGTTTCGGATGGATCAACCATAAGTTCATAGAGTCCGGCGAAGTCAGCCCGCAGTTCAACAATTACGGAGGCGAGGAACGTTTCTGGCTGGGACCGGAAGGGGGAGAGAACTCCTGGTACTTCGCCAAGGGAGCGGAACAGATTTTCCCCAACTGGAAAGTCCCCGCGCCTTTCGACACCGATACCTTCGAGACGGTCGCAAAGAGCTCGTCCACAGCCACTTTCGGAAAGGATGTCACCCTTGTCAATGCCAAGGGCGCGGAGTTCCGGATGCGCATGCAGCGGAAGATCAGCCTTCTCGGTGCGGATATGCTCGAACAACTCCTGGGCACCGGGGTGAAGGGCCTGCAGTCCGTCGCCTACACCAGCGAAAACACCATCACCAACAAGGGAGTAGAGCCCTGGACCGAGGAGAGCGGCATGCCGTCGGTATGGATGCTGGGCATGTTCAATCCTTCCGAGACCACTACCGTGTTCATCCCCTACGACGAAGAAGGAGAGGGCAGGGTAGTGAAAGACGATTACTTCGGCCCGATGCCGGAAGGCCGCCTGAAAGCGGAAAACGGGTTGATAGAATTCAGCATAGACGGGAAATTCCGTTCCAAGATAGGTGTCAGCGGCACGCGCTCGAAGGGCAGGGTGCTGGCATTCGACCCGGTCCAGGGCACTCTTACCATCCTGCTGACTGCCATTCCTCCGCGCGATGCTCGCTTCGTGAATTCCCAGTGGGGAGAGCAGGATGACGCCTTCGGCGGAGATGCCCTGAACTCCTACAACGACGGCCCTACCGAGGACGGCACGCTGATGGGTCCGTTCTACGAGATTGAGTCCTCTTCGCCGGCCGCCGCGCTTGCTCCGGGAGAGGCCCTTACGCATACGCAGACTACCGTGCATCTCGAAGGTCCGGAAGAAAAACTTCAGGAGATACTGCAGAAACTCCTGTAAAAAAGAGGTCCCCGTCAATCAATCGAGGACCTCTCCTTCAGCGTTCAGAAATTCATATTGCAGGATACTGTTCGAGGTGGATTCCACCAGTTTCAGCTTGCAACGGTACTTGCGTTTCCATTTCGAAACATAGGACGAGCCGAAAGAACCGCGGCTCAGGTATGCTCCGAGTATAGGACTCGTGCGCAGGGTGAGGTCCTTGATGCCCTTGTCCTGCACATAGTAGGCGAGGCTGCGTTCCACCTGCTCGTCGATGATGACTGTCGAGGCGATCTTGCCTGTGCCGTGGCAAAGAGGACACTTTTCCAGCACATTTATCTCCGTTACCGGACGGATGCGCTGGCGGGTGATCTGCATCAGCCCGAACTTGGTGAGAGGCAGCACGTTGTGCTTCGCCCTGTCGGTGCTCATAAGTTCGGTCATGTACTTGAACAGCTCGTTGCGGTGCTCCTGTGTCTCCATGTCGATGAAGTCCACGATTACTATGCCACCCATATCGCGGAGGCGCAGCTGCCTCGCAATTTCTTCTGCGGCAAGCTTGTTCACCTCGAAGGTGTTCTCCTCCTGGTCGGAGGTCTTTGCGCGTATGCCGCTGTTGACGTCTATGACATTCAGCGCCTCGGTAGTCTCAATTACAA
This sequence comes from uncultured Bacteroidales bacterium, assembly GCA_946530505.1. Classification (GTDB taxonomy): domain Bacteria; phylum Bacteroidota; class Bacteroidia; order Bacteroidales; family UBA932; genus Cryptobacteroides. The sequence goes on along the minus strand of CAMNAD010000042.1, from coordinate 9,251 downwards.
GGTAGGCACCCTGCTTCATCGGGACGACCTTTCCGAAGGAGCTCTTTATCTGGCGCGTCACTTCGAAGTGATCGAAGATGGGCTCCTTGCCGTCGTAGAGTTTGACGATTTTCTCCTGCTCAGGGGAAATGAGGGAGATGTACTTTCTGGTTTCCTCGTAGATCTTCTCGTCGTTCACATAGATATTGCTGAACGAATCGTTGAGCAGGTCCCTGAGGATTGTGGTGGTTTTGGAGTACTCGGTGAAGAGAAGCTGCATGCCCTTGTTCTTCGCGATCTTCTTCCAGGAACTTTCCCATTTGTCGATGAGGCTCTGGACCTCGGCAACCAGCACGCTGGCATTCTTGCCTTCGGCGGCGGTGCGGATGATGGCTCCGTAATTCTTTGGAAGAATGCTCTTTACAAGAGTTTCAAGCCGTTTTTTCTCCTCTTTGCTCGATATCTTCTGCGACACGTTGACCTTGTCGGCAAAAGGCATCAGCACTATGTTGCGTCCTGCCAATGAAATTTCCGCAGTCAGGCGCGAGCCTTTGGTGGATATGGGTTCCTTGACAATCTGGGCGATAATCATCTGCCCTACCTTGAGGTGGTCTTCTATACGTCCTTCCTTCCCGAGCACGGGCCCCAGCTTGATAGAACTGTACAGGTCCTTCAGATTCTTGTTCGGATTGCTTTCGCGCACGAAAGTGTCGAAGGCGGTGAAATGAAAACCAAGATCGAGGTAATGGATGAATGCCTCTTTGCTGTCCCCGATGTCCACGAAAGCCGCGTTCAGGGCGGGGAGTAGTTTCTTTACTCTTCCGAGGAAAACGCTTCCCACCGAAAAACTGTGACCCTCGTTCGATTCCCTGTTGAGTTCGATAAGGCGATGATTCTCCATCAGCGCGATTCGCACTTCCGCAAGGCTTTCTTCGACGACAAGGTCTTTTTCGACTTTCTGTTCGTCCATTAGTGGAAAATAATTGGTGTTCTTTTAAAAACCAGAGGCCCGCCGGATCCCCCGTACGAGCCTCTGTCGACTATTTCTTCTTGTGTCTGTTGAGGCGCAAGCGTTTTTTACGCTTGTGCGTAGCCATTTTATGTCTTTTTCTCTTCTTTCCGCTAGGCATATGTCTAAAGTTTAAAAATTATTTCTGGAGAGAGGCGATGAAGACTTTTGCAGGCTTGAAGGCCGGAACATCGTGTGCAGGGATGTTGATGGTGGTCTTCTTTGTAATGTTACGGGCGGCTTTCTGAGCGCGGTGCTTGATGATAAAGCTGCCGAAGCCACGGAGGTAAACAGGCTGACCCTTTGAAATTGAACCTTTTACAGCTGCCATGAATTCTTCAACGACAACCTGAACCTGAATTTTCTCGATGCCGGTGTTTTTGGCGATCTCGTTAACAATGTCTGCTTTAGTCATAATAGTAGTAAATCTAGTTAGTCCCTTTTTGGGATTGCAAAAATAGAGTTAATTTTTTAATAATCAAAATCCTAAATGGCTTTTCTTGACAGTGGCACGGAGATTGACTATATTTGCAGGGGCTTATTATATCCCCCTTTTACTGACAATTTGACAATTATGAGAGATAAAGAATATACATTCCCTGCCGGCGCGGAGGTAAGCATCATCCCTGTTATGCAGGGAGACGGACTCCAGAAGATAGATGAATCCACTCTTCCTGACATCCTGCCCGTTCTGGCACTCCGCAACGCCGTGCTCTTCCCGGGCACGATTTTCCCCGTCACGATAGGTCGGGAAAAATCCATCAAACTCGTCAGGGATGCGGAAGAACGCGAAATGTTCATCGCCTGCGTCCCCCAGACTGACGTTACGGTGGAAGAACCTGCCGAATCCGACCTTTATCAATATGGTACCGTAGCAAGGATAATCAAGACTCTGGAGATGCCTGACGGCACTTTGACCGCCATTCTGCAGGGCTTCAAGCGCCTTTCGCTCGATTCCATCATCGATTACGAGCCTTATCTTACCGGGCGCGTCCACTATCTGGACGATTATCTTCCCGAAGGGGACCGCACTTCCTTAAAGGCAATTGCCGATTCCCTCAAGGAGCAGGCCGGACATATCATCCGCAATACCTCCATGGCATCCCGCGAGGCTATCTCCGCCATACGCAACATCGACAACTTCCAGTTCCTGGTGAACTTCATCGCCACCACCGTCGAAGTGGACGACTTCTCGGACAAGATGGACCTCCTCCAGTACGACGACGTGAAGGTGAGGGCCATGAAGCTGCTTTCAATGCTGAACATGCAGCTTGAACTCAGCAAGATAAAGGCCGACATCAACCAGAAGGTCAAATCCGAGATGGACCAGCAGCAACGCGAGTACTACCTTAACAGCCAGCTGCGTACCATCCAGGAAGAACTTGGAATGGATGAATCCGAAGACCTTGACGCCCTCAAGGCCCGTGCCGAAAAGAAGGACTGGCCGAAGGAAATCGCGGAGACATTCGAGAAGGAACTGAACCGCCTTTCCCGCTATAATACCAACTCCCCGGATTACAGCATCCAGTACAACTATCTGGATTTTATGCTGAATCTGCCATGGAACGAGGTCAGCGAGGACAACCTCGATCTCAAAAACGCCCAGAAGGTGCTGGACGAAGACCATTACGGCCTCGAAACGGTCAAGGACCGCATCATAGAATATCTTGCCGTCCTCAAGCTGAAAGGGAACATGAAGTCGCCGATCCTCTGTCTCTACGGCCCTCCCGGAGTAGGCAAGACCAGCCTTGGCAAGAGCATTGCAAGGGCCCTCGGGCGCAAGTACGTGCGCATATCGCTGGGTGGCATGCACGATGAGGCTGAGATCCGCGGCCACCGCAAAACCTACGTGGGCGCCCTGCCGGGCAGAATCCTGAACGGCATTGCCAAGGCCGGTACATCCAACCCTGTGGTAGTGCTGGACGAGATCGACAAGCTCGCTTCCGACTTCAAGGGCGACCCGTCGTCCGCGCTGCTCGAAGCGCTTGACCCTGAGCAGAATACCACCTTCCACGACAACTATCTGGACCTTGACTACGACCTCTCCAAGGTGCTCTTCATCACCACCGCCAACAGCATCTCGCCGGTGCAGCCGGCCTTGCTGGACCGCATGGAGGTGATCAACGTCACCGGATATCTCGCCGAGGAGAAACTTGAGATTGCCAAGCACTTCCTGCTGCCAAAGCAGCGCAAGGAGCACGGCCTCAAAGCGACAGATCTGAAGGTGGAAACATCCGCAATGCGCGAGATCATCGACCAGTACACCCACGAGTCCGGCGTGCGCGGCCTCGAGAAGCAGATAGCCAAACTGGCCCGCGTCACAGCAAAGAAGATAGCCCTCGAGCAGGAGCATCCCGACACCATAAAGAAGGAGCACCTGAAAGAGTATCTTGGCCTGCCTACCGCGTTCCACGACATGCAGAAGGGTAACGAGGGCCCCGGCATAGTCACCGGCCTCGCATGGACGCAACTCGGAGGAGAAATCCTCTTCATCGAAAGCTCCGTCTCCGGCGGCAAGGGCATACTAACCATGACCGGCAGTCTGGGCGATGTCATGAAGGAATCCGCCACCATCGCCTACCAGTACATCAAGGCTCATCCCGAGATGGCGAAGATGGACTCGAAGACCTTCTCCGAGAAGGACATACACGTGCATGTGCCGGAAGGCGCAGTGCCCAAGGACGGCCCCTCCGCCGGTATAACCATGGTTACATCGATGATTTCCGCCCTCCGCGGGCAGGGAATCAAGAAGGGGATAGCGATGACAGGGGAGATGACACTGCGCGGACGAGTCCTGCCTGTAGGCGGAATCAAGGAGAAGATACTTGCTGCCAAACGGGCAGGAGTGCATACCATCCTTCTGTCCGAAGAGAACCGCAAGGATATCGAGGATATCAAGGAGATTTATGTGAAGGGACTTACCTTCCAGTACGTAAAGACCATAGACGATGTTATAGACTACGTATTCTGATGGAAGTACGCATCGAAGAATCCTGGAAACAGGCCTTGCAGAGTGAGTTCGACAAACCTTACTTTGCGAGGCTTGTCGCTTTTCTGCACGGCGAGAAGGATGCCGGACGTACGGTCTATCCTCCCGGAAGCCGCATTTTCCGCGCCTTCGAACTCACCCCGGTCGACAAGGTGAAGGTGGTGATCCTCGGGCAGGACCCGTATCACGGGCCCGGACAGGCCATGGGCCTGTCTTTTTCCGTTCCCGACGGTGTCCCCGCCCCTCCGTCCCTTAAGAACATCTTCAAGGAGATAGAGGACGACCTGGGCATCAAGATGAGCGGAAGGCCGAATCTGGAAGACTGGGCCAGACAGGGGGTGCTGCTGCTGAATGCGGTGCTCACAGTGCGCGCCGGTCAGCCCACGTCGCACAGCAACATTGGCTGGCAGGAGTTCACCGATGCTGTTATAAAGTATATATCGGATAATTGCGATGGAGTGGTGTTCTTGCTTTGGGGCAATTTTGCCCGCAGCAAGAGGGATCTTATCGACACCGGCAGGCACTTTGTGCTGGAAGCGGCTCATCCCAGCCCTCTGGCCCGCGGAGCATTCTTCGGGTGCAGGCACTTCTCCAGGACGAACGAAATATTGTTGAACGAACATAAAACACCTATAAATTGGCAACTGTAGCATTATTCCCCGGGTCTTTCGATCCTTTCACTGAGGGACATCTCAATATTTTGTGCCGGGCACTCACGATGTTCGACGAAGTCGTGGTGGCTGTAGGTATCAACCAGGACAAGAGCGGTTTCTTCTCCACCGGGCAGAAACTGGACATCATCCGCCAGGCCACGGCCGGCATGAAGGGCGTGAAGATCGTCAATTACGACGGGCTCACCATAGACATCTGCCGTCAGTTGGGCATAAAGCATATAGTGCGTGGCGTGAGGAACATGCTGGATTTCGAAAACGAACGCAGCATAGCGGATGCCAACCGCCGCCTTGCCCCGGAGATAGAGACCATCATAATCCCTACCGCCCAGGAGTTTGCCCACATTTCTTCTTCCGCAGTGCGCGACATCCTGCGTCACAATGGAGATACTTCGCTTTTTATGCCGGAAGGCGTCAAATTGCCGTCCGTCAAATGATGCGCCGGCTTATCTGCATAGCCCTTGCCCTCGTGATGGGCTTCGGACTGCGTGCCCAGCAGTCCGCCGACGGAGCTTATGCACTGCTGGACAGCCTTGTTCTCAAGTATGTCACGGCCATCCAGACTGAGAGCGTGGAAGCCAAGCAGGGGGAGTGCGAGTTCCTGATAGGTTCCGTGCGCGATTCACTGATGCGCCAGCATCTTGCGGTGAGTCTCTTCAATTATTATAAGGACGCCCCGGTCATGGGCGATGAAGCGGTCGCTATATGGTTGTACGACAACTGGTTCGCTTCCGGAAGGGTCGCCTTTCCCGGAGAGTTCACCGGCCTTGAGGCTCAGATGTTCTGCAATATGAACCGCAATACCCTTCTCGGAATGGACGCTCCTGTGCTTAAGGCGCGCAAACCCTGCGGGAGGAAGGTGAGTCTGCCTCCGGCGGGGGAAACGAGCCTGCTGTGGTTTTACGATACCGCCTGCAGCAAGTGCCGGGTGGAGAGCAAGGTGCTGCCCACCCTTCTGGAGCGGAATGTGGACTTCCCCCTGACCGTCGTGGCCTTCTATTCCGGCCGGGACCGCAAGGCCTGGAGGGAATTCCGCTGCAGTTTCAAGGTGGACAATCCCAATATCAAGCTGGTGCATTGCTGGGATCCGGATGTTGACAGCGATTATCTGCGCCTTTACGGAGTGATTTCCACTCCCAAGATGTATATGGTCGCACCGGAAGGAAGCATAATCGGAAGGCGGCTGGAACCGGAGTCCCTGATCCAGTTGCTGCCGACGGCGAAGGCGATTGACGAAGTTTTTAGTCAAAAACAATAATTTAATATTGAAATTCAATAAATATTTATATATTTGCAAAAACAAAATTGGTGAAATGAAAAAGTTGTTTCTATTTCTCTTCGCCGCTGTAGCGGCCGTTTCTGCATCAGCACAGGACAATCCCATGCTGCGTCCTCTCCCGGGCGACCCTGCCGTAAAGGTGGGCAAACTTGACAACGGACTCACTTACTACATCCGTCACAACGAACTCCCGAAAGGACGCGCCGAGTTCTATCTCGCCACCAATGTCGGTGCAATCCAGGAGACTCCCGACCAGGACGGCCTCGCCCACTTCCTTGAGCACATGTGCTTCAACGGAACCGAGCATTTCCCCGGCAAGGGAATTCTCAACTGGCTTCAGAGCATAGGCGCCGAGTTCGGACGCAATATCAACGCTTCCACCGGTTTCGAGGAGACTCAGTACATGCTCAACAATATCCCCGTCGAACGCGCCACGGTGGTTGACTCCTGCCTCATGGTCCTTCGCGAGTATGCCCACTTCGTGACTAACGCTACCGAGGAAATCGACGCCGAGCGCGGTGTCATCCGCGAGGAGCGCCGCCAGCGCCGCAACGCTTCCTGGCGCAGCTTCGAGGCATCCCTTCCTTATTATTTCGGCGACACCAAGTATGCCACCTGCACCCTTATCGGTCTGGAGGAGAGCATCATGGGATTCAAGCCCGAGAGCCTTCACAACTTCTACAAGACCTGGTATCATCCCGACATGCAGGCGGTGGTAGTGGTCGGCGATGTCGATGTCGACCGCACCGAGGCCAAGATCAAAGAGGTTTTCGGCATCATCCCCGCAGAACCTAATCCGGCCGCAAAGCCCGTTATTCCTTTCCCTGCCAACAAGGAGCCCGTGATCGGAGTTATTACCGATCCCGAGAATTCCGCCCCTTCGATCGAAATGGCATGGAAGAGCGAGGCCGCTCCCGAAATGATCAACGCCACCATCGCAGGCGAGATGCAGCAGTATATCAAGCGCATCATTTCCATGATGATGGACGAGCGCTTCTCCGATATTACCTCCAAGGCCGACGCGCCCTATATCAGCGGAGGTTTCTATGTGAGCAACCTTATCTATGAGGCCGTCGAGGCCGCCATGGGCGATGTCACTCTCAAGGAAGACAACATCCTCGGAGGATTCGAGGCCTTCTATACCGAACTTGAGCGCATGCGCCGCTACGGTTTCCAGGCCGACGAGTTCAACCGTGCCAAGGCGAATCTGATCTCCGGTCTCGAGACCGCCGCAGAGCGTGCCGACACCCGTCAGAATCCCCAGCTGGTGCGTCCTCTTCTCAGCAACTTCTTCGACCAGACCCCTTATCTCGATCCCAAGGACAATCTCGAACTCGGAAAGCAGATCCTGAATACCCTTAGCGTCGATATCATCAATCAGATCGCTCCCCAGCTTCTTACCGAAGAGAATCTCGTAGTCATCTACACGGGTCCCGCCAAGGACGGTATCGCAACTCCTGCCAAGGAGCAGATCGCAGAGGTTCTGGCCAAGGTGAAAGCCGCCGATATCAAACCCCTCGAGGGCGAGGAGATCGCAAGCGACTTCCTGGACGCTTCCAAGCTCAAGGGCGCCAAGGTCAAGAAGACTGCGGAAGGCCCTTACGGCAGCACCGTATGGACTCTCAAGAACGGCGTGAAGGTATATGTCCTTCCCACCGACCATCAGAAAGACCAGATCCTGATGCGCCTCTATCGCGAAGGCGGCATCAGCACCGTGGCTGACGAGGATCTTGCATCCTTCGACGACAATATCTGGGCCATGTTCAACCAGAACAGGGGCGTGGCCTCTTTCAGCGGCACGCAGGTCAGCAAGATGCTCACCGGAAAGAACGTTTCCGTGCAGCCCGTGCTCGACAATCTCTACAACGGCGTGCAGGCCACTTCTACCAAGAAAGACCTTGAGACCGCATTCCAGCTGATGTATCTCGAGTACGTGCAGCCCCGCTTCGACGAAGAGGAGTACATGGTAGGCGTGAACCAGCTCAAGGGCATTCTCCCCAATGTGCTGAACACTCCCAACTTCAAGATGCAGAAGAACTTCAGCAAGCTTGCATACAACAACGACCCCCGTCATCAGACAATCGACATGAGCACTCTCGAGAAAGCCAGCATCGCTACCGTCGAGAAGAATTACCGCCGCATGTTCGCCGATGCTGCCGGGCTCAATCTCGTGATCGTGGGCGATGTCACTCCGGACGCAGTGAAGCCTCTGGTAGAGAAGTACATCGGCTCCCTCCCCAAGGGAAAGAAGGCTCCTGCATGGGTCGACAATAACGATCGCCTCGCGGTTGGTGCTGTCAAGATGGTCGATCCTACCAAGATGGAGACTCCCCAGAGCACCGTGTTCCTTTATTATCACGCGCCCGTCAAGTACAGCGCAGAGGTTGACGCTGCCCTGAACGTGATGTCGTTCGTGATGGATATGCGCTATGTTTCTTCGCTGCGCGAGGAAATCGGCGGCACTTACGGAGCCCACACTGCCGGCAGCCAGCAGAAGTATCCCAACCAGCAGGCTACGTTCATGGTTCAGTTCCAGTGCAAGCCAGAACTCTGCGATACCCTCCTTACAGTGGCGAAGCGTCAGCTTGCTGAGTTCTGCGCCGAGGGTCCCACCGATGACGAGTTCCAGAAGGCGGTGCTGAACCTCAAGAAGAACATCCCCGAGCAGCGTATCAGCAACCGTTACTGGATGCGTCAGGTGCGTAACATCATCGAGGGATACGGCGACGAAGATGCTGCCTATGAAGCTGCCGTCGAGGCTCTTACGCCCGAGAAGGTGCGTGAGGTTGCCGAAGCTGTCGCCGCCGGTGTCAACAGCATTGAATATGTAATGATTCCTGAATAATGCTTGGAGACGATTACAAGATTCTGAGCGATACTACCAACAACGGGGTTCGGCACATCACTGCCGAACCCTCTGTGTTGGTGTGTTCCGCCCAGATCGACTTTGACCTTGTGGACGGAAAGATCCACAATCTGCAATATGTGAAGGGCTGCAACGGCAATCTTCAGGCAATCGGCCGTCTCCTGGAAGGCCAGGATGCCCGCAGCGCCGCCGCCACCCTTTCCGGAGTGAACTGCGCCATGCGCGGCACCTCCTGCACCGACCAGCTCTCGCGCATCATCACCGCGGTGCTGGGGTAGGAGTCCCGCGGCGGCGTTTTTTCGGCTTCCGCACCCAGTAGGCTAGGCTGTTTCCGCCTTCCAGACACGGAAACGACCTTCCCGGTGTCTGCTCTGGGCCTTTCCACCTTCCAGACACGGAAACGGCCTTCCCGGTGTCTGCCCTGGGCACTTCCGCCTTCCAGACACAGAAACGGCCTT
>CAMNAD010000041.1 GCA_946530505.1 uncultured Bacteroidales bacterium | reverse complement strand
TTCCACTCACTTTGCGAGCCTCTGCGAACAGGCAGAGACTCGCAGTGAGCAAAACAATAAGCAGTTTCTTCATCTGTCAGTTATTCTCCCCACTGAATCCGAGGTTGCCACTCTGTGGTGGATATGTCGGTCACTGCAAGACGCCAAGTGCCCCCGTTGGGTGCTGTAAGCATATCGCCGCCGGCTCCCATGGCTGACTGGCAGACAAAACGGAAGACGACATTCTCGGTTTTAACGGAATACGTTACGGTAGCATCAACTTTAACGTTAGTGGCTCCATCGGCATTCATTGCGTGGGTGAATTCAACATCCGTTCCTTCAACCTTGTCAGTCTTTATTTCCGCAGCGGCCTTCCACTCGTTTCCATCCAGGTATATGAGTTTCCAATATTTTGGATTGGTAGCGGACGTCCTGGTTTCGAAGGTGATGCGAACTTTCTTGCCTTTGGAAACTACTCCGGGAACTTTAAACTGGCAATAATCACCAGGCCAGGCACCGGTTACACGGGGGTCGAGGGCCTGGATGTCGAGTTTGGTTTTCTTTTTGCCGCTTGCAAGGTCGGCAGCATTTCCTGCCTCGTTGTTGTACCATATGGTTCCGGTTCCCGTAACAGAGGCGATATATCCCGATACCCCCTCTTCGGTCGCGGAACCATTGGCCAAAGGCCAGGTTTCGTTAAAGTTGTTTGCGTCGGTCTGGATACTCCATTCCACAGGAAGTTTAACCTCATTTGGATCATCACCGCCACCAGGAGTACTACCTTCAGCAGGAAGAACCTTTATATTATCGAGATACCAGCGGTTTTGTTTACGCGTGCTGCTGATCGAAGGATCGTTGTTGGTAGGACGTATCGTGACCTTTGTTGTGGGAGTGGCGCCTTTGATGCGTACTTGAGCGTGCTGCCATTCGAGTTTGGTGAGATCATCTTCTGTGGGTTGCGACGAGGTTATCTCGTCACTGATTTCTGTACCATTCTCAAATACTCCACCTCCGCTGACGGTAATGGTAAGAGTCATGATATCCGGTTTGGAAGCACCTGTCATGCACCAACACCAGTCGAAGCTAAGGTCGATGTCATCGGTGTCATTTATCTTGGCGAGTGCAGGAAGAATGATGCCGGAGTTATAGGAGGTCTTTCCAAACTTAAGGTAATTCTTCTGAAGATACATCGTCTGCTTGTTGCCGTTGTCCGGAGTGCCGTCCGACCACTCCTGTCCCTTCCATCCCCATATATAACCGTATCCACGGGACTGGAATTCTGTGAGAAGGTCTTTCAAGGCCGCGGTAGTAAAGATGTTGGGGGAACTGCCCACTGAATTCGCAGCCACATCGTCAGGAATACTGGCATTGCCATCGGTCCAAGGAGCGAACCACTCGAAGTCATCCTCGAAGTAGATCAACTGGTCGAGACCTTTATCCTTGACATCCGTGGTAAGGATGCCGAACTGCTTCGCTCCAATGAGTCCGCAGGTGTAACCGCTAAGCTCGACCTTATGACCATTATAGTTGGACAGCTTCAGATCCGCAGGGCAATCGACCTGCTTGATGGAGTAATCCACCTCATCGACGGTCAGCGCAAGGTTGCCTCCGGAAACCACGCCGGCAACCGTGACATAATCCATGGTTTCGCCGGTGTAGCTTGCGATGCTCTCGTTGAGGTTGAGGGCCTCGGGATAGTCGAAGGTGCCGGACGATTTAACCGTCACCTCGTCGGCTGCGCTGCCCTTGACCGCCTTGACGGATACGACATCGCCTACGGTTACGCTCTCGGAGGATTTGATGTAAACATTGGCGGTTCCATTGGATGCTACGAAACCGGCAGTCGTGACGGCGGCGACGGTCGCTTCATCCAGGATGTAGGCCTTGCCATCGTCCAAAGCTGCGATCTTGTCGACGGTCAGATGCTCGGCTTTGCGGTATGCATCGCCCTCCTGATTCACAATGATGATCAGTCGGCTGGCAAGCGTGTTTCCTGAAATGATGAGCGTATCCTTACGGGGCTCGAGCATTCCGCCGGCGTCGACGTTCTCGTTTGCGGTGACGGTTACCAGCGTTGTGCCGTTTCCGGTAGCAGGATCAACTGAAATCCATTCCGGAGCAGTTGTGTGCCAGTCGCCGTCGGAATAGACGGTGACTGTCTGTGCTGCAGGGTTCTTTGCGGAGAATGTCATGGAAGACACATCGCCAAGAACAGCCTTCGCCACGGTTGACTCCTCTTCCTGGCAGGATGCGAGGAGCGAGCCGAAAGCGAGAGTCGCGGCAGCTATCTTCAATAATGTATATAATCTTTTCATAATCTGTTACCAGTTAGGATTCTGTTTGAGATTCTCGTTAAGCTGAAGATCCTTCTCGTTGAGGGGATAGAAGTAGTGCTTCGACTCGTCGAATGAGTGAGGTATGTTCTTGAAAATGTCGATTACGCCGGAAGTGGCATAGTTGCCGGTGACAGGATCCACGAGGTAGATCATATCGGATGCCTGTTCTCCTGCAGGGTCATAAATCTTGAACAAGTTGCCGGTCGCGGTGGTGGAGCCTACGTAGAAAGTGTACTTGCTGTTGTCGCCGAACTCATAGTAGCCCGGCTTGACATACATTCCGTAGTAAGGCTGGTTGAGGCAGTAGCCGGCTTTCCAGCGCATGAGATCGAAATACCTTCCGTAGCCTTCCTGGAAGAGCTCGACGGCACGTTCGCGGCGGATTTCCAGAATCACGCCGGTATTGCCTCCGGTCACGTTGGGATAGCCGGTCTTCTCGCTCTTGAGGTAAGGATCCGGACTGGCGTTGGCGGCTGCCATGTTCAGGTCGGGCATGCCTGCGCGCTTGCGGATAAGATTGACCGAAATGTCAAGGTCGTCCTGCGTAAGTTCGCCGAGCTCAGCCTTGGCTTCCGCATAATTCAGCAGGGCCTCTGCGTAACGGAATACCGGCATGTCGTTGAAACAGTTGTCGGTAGAGTATGGTTTCGTCGAGTATGCAGGGATGTACTTGATGGTCTGGTAACCGGACTGGCAATATGCGAACTCGGGACCGTCTTTGCTGACGCCGGGATTCTTCCAGGAATAACCGGGAGTGCGGATGGTCTGGGCAAGACGGGGATCGCGTCCGGCAACTTCGTCGGCGAATTCAAGGATGTCCCAGCCTGGCTTGTCGGTGAAACGTGTGCCGTCGGCCATCAGATACATGTCGACCATCTTCTTTGTCATTCCGTAACGGGCGGAAGTCTGGTTGGTGATGTCGCGTCCGCAGTCGTGATGGATCTTGAGGTCGCGGTCGTAGTTCACTGCGAGGATGATCTCGTCTGTATTCGCATTGTCGGAATTGAACAGGGTGAGATAATCGCTGGCAGGTTTGCCGGTGCTGAAGAGTTTATATGCATTCGAGTCCATCAGCTGCTTGGCTGCCTTGGCTGCGAGGTCGAGGTAGTAGGCGTAGTCGTGAGTGCTTCCGTCGGCTGCGGTGTAGGAATTCTCGAATGGCGCGGGAGACGAATGATACTTGCGGAATGTTCCCTCGAAGAGGCAGAACTGGGCCTTGAGGAACATCGCGGTGTACTTGTTCACGCGATATGCCGTCTGGGGAGCCTTCGCCTTGCCGGGAAGGTCCTCGATGGCGCAGTCGATATCTTCGATAATCTTCTGCATCACGGTCTCACGCGTGTCGCGGGGCAGGTAAAGATCCTCGTCGGAAGATCCGATTTCATGGTCGATCCACGGAACGTCGCCGAATTTGCGTATCATGTCGGCATAGTAGTATGCCCTCCAGAATCTGGTGAGGGCCGTGTATTCCTTCACTGCCGCTTCGTCCTTGCACTTGTCGATGTTTGCGAGAAGCGTGTTCATCTTGCGCAGGTTGGTGAAAGACCAGCCGCCGCCGGAAGTAGGAACGGTGCGGTCGTTGCCGCCGCGAATGAGGTTGGACGGATTCATCTTCACGAAAAGGTCGCTCTCCACTGCGTAGGGTTCCTTGTCGAGAAGATTGTTATAGAATGTATTGGAGAAGAGCTGAAGGTCCTCGGCTCTGGTGAAGTATGAATCCGGTGTGAGCTGTGATTCGGGAGAAAGTGACAGCATGTCTTCGAGATTGCAGGATGCCGCAACCACGGATATCAGGGCCAGAAGTATAATGTTCTTTTTCATATTCTCGTTGTTTAGAAGTTGATGTCAACACCGAACATGAAGGTCTTCTGCCAAGGATAGGACGTGTTGTTGAGGTCGTTGACAGGATCGCTGCTGCGGTTGAAGCAGCTTTCCGGGTCCAGATGACGTGTAACCTTGGTGATAGGGGACCAGTAGGCGAGGTTCTCGCCGGAGAAGTATACCCTGAGCTGTTCGAGACCGATCTTCGATATGAGCTTCTTTGGAAGCTGGTAACCGATGGTCAGGTTCTTGAAGCGCAGGTAGCGTATGTTCTGGATGTAGCGGTCGTTCACGCGGCCGAGCTCACCGCCGCCGTTGGAGGCCACGTTGGAACGGGGCCTGGGGAAATATGCGTCGGGATTGTCTTCACTCCAGCACTTGTCGAGGAAGTTCTTCTCGAGGAAGGTAGGATAACCGAGGCTGAAGGGGCCCCAGAAATCGAAGTTGTAACGGGCGGGATACCAATAGTGGTTGCCGGTGCCTTCGAAGAACACGCTGAAATCGAACCCGTTCCACGAGAATCCTGTCTGGAATCCGTAGTGGAGTCTGGGAAGGCTGTTTCCGAGATAGATGAGGTCACCGTGTTCGGCTTTGGTATTCTTTGCGATGCCGATCACGCCGTCCGGCTCGTCGGAGATGACGTTTCCGTTCTCGTCATAAGTGTATTTGCCTCCCAGGTCGGCGTACTTGAGGTCGCCGGCCTTCCATCCTCCGTTGAGGTTGGCATTGCAGTAGGACTGGTCTACCTTGCTGGTGTAAGCCTGGGCTTCGGCGTCGGACTGGAACAGGCCTTCGACATGGAAGCCCCAGATTTCACCGATTTCCATGCCCTCATACCAGTTGGAGAGCAAATAGGTGTCGTTCTTGAATTTGGTGATGGTCGAAGAGAATTTGCTCAGCGAACCCTTTGCGAAATATTCGAAATTCTTTCCCGCCACCTTGAAGGAATCCCTCCAGCTGAGCGAGAGTTCGAATCCCTTGGTGCGGAGGTCGGCGGCATTCATCTGGGGAACACCGGCTCCATATACGGAAGGAAGATCCATACCGTCGGTGAGCATGCCGTCGGTGTCGCGGATGTAGGCCTCGGCAGTGAATTCGAGTTTGTTGCCCAGCATTGCGAGATCGAGACCAATGTTCGTCTGCTTGGAAGTCTCCCAGGTCTTGTCGGATGCTACAGGATCGTCAAGATTCGTGTAGCGGGCCATCGTCGTGTCGCCGAAGTTGTAGGCCGCGAAGGTCTTGAAGTTGACAAGACGGATGTAGGAGTAATTGTCTACGTTCTGGTTGCCCAGGGTTCCGTAGGATGCCCGCAGTTTGAGGTTGTTTACAACACTCTTTAAAGGAGCGAAGAAAGGCTCTTCGCTGATACGCCAGCCGGCGGATACGGAGGGGAAGAAACCGAACTGGTGTCCGCGGGCGAAACGGGAAGATCCGTCATAACGGGCGGAAGCCTCGAACAGGTAGCGGCCCTTGAAGTCGTAGTTGATACGGCCGAAGAAACCTGCGGTCCTCCATGCGGACTGGTTGCCTCCTACTTCGGGAGTACGGGTTTCGGTCGAAATGAGCGCGAGGTCGGAAAGCTCGGTGGTAATGAGGTCGTATCCCTTGCCGTAGACTCTCTTGTAGTGATAGTCGTCGTAGTTGAAACCACCCATTGCCGTGAAGTGGTGTGCGTCGGCCCAGGTGTTCTCGTAGGTTGCATAGACGTTCCAGGTCTGGCGTACATACTCGCGGACATCCTCCGTCATGTAGTTGTCGAAAGCTCCGCCGTTGTTGTATTCCACTATCTCGCCGGGGTACTGCGAATATGTAATGAGGTTCCTGCGGTGGGTGTCGTGGTTGTTGTAGGTGCGGTAGCTGTAGTTGGCTTTCAGCGTGAGCTGCTTGAAAGGAGTTACGGTGAGCTCGGTGGTGTTTGCGAGGTCGTTTCTCTTTTCAAGGTTGAGATTGTCGCTGGCATAGGCCCAGTGACGTCCGTTGGCAACACGGTATCCGAGCGCGTCCACGAAGTAGACCCATGTCCCGTCGGGGTTCTTGAGAGGGAAGCATGCGGGAGCGTGACGGTCGCCGTATGCGAAGGAATCCTGGATGTCGTGAAGGCCGGGGAAGTCGTAGACGCCGGAGAAGAAGTTGGTGTTGTTGCTGATGCGCGCATACTTGTTGATACGTGCGTCGATCTTCGCCCTGAGGTTGTATTTCTCATAAACGTCGGGGCGGACTTTCACCATACCTTCCTGGCGGTCGTACTGGCCGGAGAGATAGTATTTGACGGCCTTGTTTCCGCCGCTGACGCTGACGCTGTGGTTCTGGGTGGGGTGCACGTCATTGTAGAGTTCGTGCCACCAGTCGGTGTTTGCGTAGTATTTGTATTTCCCATCCTTGATCACCACCCACGGGCGCTCGGGGTTCTCGGTCTTGTCGTTCACGCGGGCAAGGAGTTCGCGCATGTCTTCTGCGGAGTAGTTCACGTAGTTGGAACCCTTGCTTTCGTACCAGAACTTGTTGAGTGTGTAGACTGACCAGTAACCTCTGGTTTCCCAGTCGGTGGAAGTGGTAGGCATTTCAACGCCCCAGCGGCCGTTATAGCGCACGGTTGCCTTGTCTTTGTCGGCCGAACCGTTCTTGGTGGTCACCAGGATTACGCCGTAGGCTGCGCGGGCTCCGTAGACGGCCGCGGAGGATGCGTCCTTGATTACGGAAATGGATTCCACGTCCTGAGGGTTGATGCGGTTGATGCTGCCTTCGATTCCGTCGATCAGCACGAGGGGATCACCGCCGTTGATGGAAGTGAAGCCGCGCACATTGAGCGATCCGGTAGAACCGGGATTGCCGCTGGACGTGCTGATGTTGAGACCGGGCACTGAGCCCTGAAGCATGGTGGTAAGGTTATGCGCACTGCGGTTCTCGATTGTCTTGCTGTCGATTGCCGTAATTGCACCGGTGAGGTTGACTTTCTTCTGGACACCGTAACCCACGACGACTGTCTCCTCGAGGGTCAGGTTGTCTTCTGCCAAAGTCACATTTACCAAGCTCCGGTTCGCAGGCACGTCTACTGTCTGTGTCTGATAGCCGAGGCTGGAGAACTCAACGACTACATCTGTTGCAGGCACACGGAGCGAATATGTGCCGTCTGCTGCGGTGATGGTGCCGTTGGTGGTGCCCTGAAGAACGATACCTGCGCCGGGAACCGGCTGCCCTGCGGTGTCGAGTACCGTTCCTTGCACCGTACGGTTCTGCGCATTCAGGGCAAGGCCCGAGAGAATGAGCAGCGCCGAAGCGGCAAAAGTTTTGAGTAATCTCATAATTAAAGTGTTAATAGGTTGATATGATTATTTGTTTTTGTATTCATTGATATTGAACGCTTTGGGGCGAGTCATGGTCTCGGTGTAGACCTTGCCGTTGCGGTCGGTGACCTTGACCGTGACGGTAGAAGTGGGACTGGAAGCGGTAGCCTTGAAGAAGTGCGACCACTTTGCCGTGGTGAAGTTGGGCGAATCGACCGACTTGCTCCTCGGTGCCGTCCAGGCCATTATATGCAGTGGATCATAGGCATAGTCCTTCGTGACGGAAAGCTCTTTTCCGTTTTCCGAGATGCTGACCGTCCAACTGTCATCGAAGTCCCATACGTTGACCAGGATGGTATTGGCCGGATACGAAGAAATGTCCGTGACGAATGTGCTGAAATTCTTGTTGCCTCCTGCAGCATCCAGAGTCACCACTTTCTTGATCTCGTTCATGTCGTAGGCGCGGAACTGATAGTCCTGATTGTGCCCGGCCGACTGGAAATAGTGCTTGAACTCCTTGCCCTTGAATTCCCATACGGCGAAACCGCCGGGGGTGCCGTCCTGAGAGACGTGAATTCCCGGGGTCTGTTTACCGGTCCACCACCAGGTGGCGCAGACGGCTCCTTCGTTATGCTCGGAGAAGTCGTTCGAGTGTTTGCGGTGGAAAACGTTGTGGGTATGTCCGCTGAGGAAGTTTACATTGTAACCCGAAAGCGTGGAAATGAAACCGGTCATGTTGACTTCGCCGGCCGAGTTCGCACCGTTCATGTAGTTGTTGTTGAAACTTGTGGCCCCGTTCGGTCGGGAAAGCGGTGCATGTGAGGTTATGATTATGGGAGTGTCCTTGCTGACATGCGAGAGGTCTTTCAGAAGCCACGCCATCTGCTCTGCGGTAAAGTCGAGCACATACTTGCTCCTGTTGGCGTCGCCTGTGCCGATGTTGTTGTAGTCTATATTGTCCAGAACGATGAAATGAACTTTCCCGATGTTGAACGAGTAGAAGGTGGGGGCGATGTCACGTGTGTAGCGGAACGCCTTGTTGAAATCTCCTACGGAGTTCATGTCGTTGTCATGGTTGCCCATCGTGTGGAAGAAGGTGACATCCTTGAAGTTATTGTTCGCCGTTGCAAGGTACTCGGGGAAACAGTAACCGTTGGAATACCAGTAAAGGTCCCATGTCATGTCGCCGAGCGTAAGACAGTAGGGTGTGCCGGCCGCGTTCGAAATCGATGTGTTCAAAGTGTTCGCCACCTGGTTGAACTGACTGATGTCGTTGTTGCGGTTGGCGAGGTGCATGTCTCCCAGGACAAACATGGTGAAGTTGTCGTTGTCCACTTTCCTGAGTTCGAAATCCCTGCGGTCGACGGTGTTCACATTGTCGTTCACGGACTGGTGGAACTGGGGAAGTATGCCGTCGCGGGGCACTTCATAGCCGCTGGGGATTATGACGAAAACATAACTCCACTTCTTCTGGGAGCGCATTTGATAGATGCCGTTCGCATCGGTTTCGACTATGAGGTCTCCGTCCGATACCAGCACTCCCGGTATTCCCACACCGTCGCATTGCACGATTCCATAGATATTGGTGTCGGCATCCGGTTCGATCTTAAGGGGAGCTATGATCACAAGATCGAAGGCTCCTGCATAATTGTTTGCTCCATCCGCCTTCACATACAGTTTGTAATAACCGGGCACAGTACCTTCAGGAACGGAAAAAGTGAGATGGTCTCCGTCCTTGAGATCGCTTATGGTGCAGGTGATGTCTTCTCCCGCAGCATTCCGAAGCACTATCCGGTCGTCTTTGGTGATGTTCGTGGTGCCTCGCAGTTGCAGTGTAATATCCTGCCCTTCTTCAATTTCGATGGACGAAGGTACTGTGATGTTGGTGGTTACAATTTTGACGGCTTCCTTCTGCGGCTCCTTGCCACAAGCGAAGATGATGTTTGCTGCAAAAAGCAGAATCAAAAATCGTTTCAGTGTCATATTCTGTCTGTATACGAGTACAAATGTAAATAAATTTCCAATTTATTGTTATCCCGGTTTAATCCTTTATTGTTATATTTGTAGAAAACCAATGACCATGTATCTTCTCGGCTACGATATAGGAAGCTCTTCGGTGAAGGCTTCTCTCGTTGAAGTGGAAAGCGGGCGCACCGCCGCATCGGCGTTTTATCCCAAGACTGAAGCCCCTATACTGTCTGTTCAGCCCGGCTGGGCGGAGCAGAACCCGGATTCCTGGTGGGAATACCTGAAGCATGCCACGGCGGAAGTATTGTCGCAGGTGCCGGACGGAGCGGAGGTTGCCGCCATTGGCATTTCTTACCAGATGCATGGTCTGGTGTGCGTGGGAAGAGACCTCAAGCCCTTGCGCCCCGCCATTATCTGGTGCGATTCCCGCGCGGTGCCCTATGGTGACAGGGCCTTCGAGGCTCTCGGGGCCGACTGGTGCCTCGCTCATCTTCTCAATTCTCCCGGCAACTTTACGGCAGCCAAACTTGCCTGGGTAAAGGAGAACGAGCCGGAGCTTTTCGAGAAGATATACAAGATAATGCTCCCGGGCGACTACATCGCCCTGCGCCTGACCGGCGAACTCTGCACCACGGTGAGCGGCCTTTCGGAAGGGATGATGTGGGATTTTGCGCAGAACCGTCCCGCGAAGGAACTGCTTGACTGGTTCGGATTCCCCGAAGACATCCTGCCCGGAATCCGGCCGACCTTCTCGGAGCAGGGCCGCCTGAGTGCTGCCGCTGCCGCAGAACTCGGTCTGCATGCCGGTATCCCTGTTACCTACAGGGCTGGCGACCAGCCGAACAACGCGCTGAGCCTTAACGTGCTGAATCCAGGGGAGATTGCTGCCACAGCAGGTACTTCCGGGGTGGTCTACGGAGTGCTCGGCGAAGTAAACTACGACCCTGCGTCCCGCGTAAATACATTCGCCCACGTAAACCATACTGCCTCCGACCCCCGCCTGGGCGTACTCCTCTGCATCAACGGCACGGGCATCCTCAATTCCTGGATACGGCGCAACATCGCCTTCGACGGCATGAGCTACCCCGGCATGAACGCCCTCGCCAAGGAATCTCCCGTCGGTAGCCGCGGAATCAGCATCCTTCCTTTCGGAAACGGCGCTGAACGTATGCTTGGCAACGCTGCCCCGGGTTGCAGTTTCCACGGCATCGACTTCAACCGTCACGGCCGCGGGGACCTCATCCGCGCAGCGCAGGAGGGTATAGTCTTCTCCTTCCAGTACGGGATGGAAATCATGCAGCAGATGGGAATGAAGATTGACCGCATCCACGCAGGGAATGCCAATATGTTCCTGTCGGAAGTCTTCCGCGAAACCCTCGCAGGCGTAAGTGGCGCAACAATCGAGCTTTACGACACCGACGGTTCCGTCGGCGCGGCCCGCGGGGCGGGTCTCGGCGCAGGCATCTACGCCAACCCTGCTGAAGCTTTCGGGTCCCTGCAGCGGCTCGCCGTCATCGAACCCGCCACCGACCGCAGGCCCTATGAAGAGGCTTATGAAAGATGGAAACAAATATTAAACAAATAGATATGAAAGAGTACTTCCC
>CAMNAD010000040.1 GCA_946530505.1 uncultured Bacteroidales bacterium | reverse complement strand
ATCCACAGTTTTCCCCATAAAAAACCCGCAGACATACTTCGTGGGAGCAACTATTTCCGTTACAAAAATGCGGTAACTTTTGCGGTAACTTTTGCGGTAACTTTTGCGGTAACTTTCGTTTCCCTAAAATGCCGTAGAATGCCATAAAATGCCATCGGGCACGGTCTGTAAAAACCGTACCCGATGCGTGTAAATTGCTTATTTTCAGGTAGTTAAGCCCCTAATATTCTTCCTCATTAAAGAAAAAATCATCCTTTGTAGGGTAGTCGGGCCAGATGTCTTCGATGGTTTCGTATATTTCACCGTCGTCTTCGAGTTCCTGAAGGTTTTCAATGACCTCTTCGGGAGCGCCGGAGCGGTTGGCATAGTCGATAAGTTCTTCTTTGGTTGCCGGCCATGGAGCATCGTCCAGGCTGCTGGCTAGTTCAAGTGTCCAGAACATAATACTTTCTTTTAAATTCCGCGCAAATATATAGTTTTTTTTGTAATTCCAAACAATTATTTATCAATCATTAAAAAAGTCATACCCAAAAGGATAATCATCATTTGTTATGAGTGCTGTCCGCGCTCAAGCAGGAATCCGCTAAATTCGTGCTCAGAAAGCAAAACAGAACAATAATATGGAACACGAACATCATCACGAAGAAGGAGGCGTAAAAGAGAGCATAATCAAAATATGCGTCTCTGCAGTTTTTCTGGTGGCAGCCATCTTTATCGAAAAACATACGGCCTGGAAAACCTGGCAGTACCTTCTGCTGTATCTCATTCCTTATTTGATCGTCGGCTGGGAAACTCTTCATGAAGGGGCTGAAAAACTCATGGAAGGGGAGGCCCTCGACGAGGACTTTCTGATGGGCGTAGCAACTGTGGGAGCCCTTGCCATAGGTTTCCTCCCCGGTGCGCAGACACAGTTCCCGGAGGCCGTTTTCGTGATGCTGTTCTTCCAGTTGGGAGAACTATTCGAAGGCATAGCCGAAGGACGCAGCCGCCGCAGCATTTCCGCTCTGATGGACATACGTCCGGACAGTGCGAATCTTGAGACTCCCGACGGGCTCAGGACCGTTTCGCCGGAGGATGTAGCCATCGGAAGTATCATAGTGGTTAAACCCGGCGAGAAGGTGCCGCTGGACGGCGTTGTAATAGAAGGAACGTCCACGCTCGACACCAGGGCCCTCACCGGAGAAAGCGTGCCCAAGGGAGTGTCTGCCGGCGAAACGATAGTGTCCGGCTGCATCAACCAGAGCGGAGCACTCCGCGTCAGGACGACAAAACTCTGCAGGGAATCCACGGCATCCAGGATACTTGAACTGGTCGAGAACGCCGCCGGCAACAAGTCGCGCAGCGAGTCTTTCATCACCCGCTTCGCGCGTGTCTACACTCCCATAGTGGTCGGCGCCGCCATCTTGCTTGCCGTAATCCCCCCGGTTTTCTTCGGAGGCGAGTTTGCTACCTGGCTCTACCGGGCGCTGACCTTTCTGATCGTCAGCTGCCCCTGTGCGCTGGTGATTTCCGTGCCTCTCAGTTTCTTCGGAGGAATAGGCTCCGCTTCCAGAAAGGGAATCCTCGTCAAAGGTTCCAACTGGCTGGAGCAACTCTCCCGCCTGCAGACCGTCGTTTTCGATAAAACAGGCACTCTCACCGAGGGGGTGTTCGAGGTGACAGCAGTGCATCCTGACCTGATAGGGGAGAAGGAACTCCTGCATCTGGCCGCACACGTGGAGAGTCTCTCCACGCATCCCATTGCAGACGCTCTTCGCAGGGCCTACGACGGGGGGGACGACGACTGCGAAGTTTCTGATATAAAAGAGATTGCCGGCAAGGGGGTGAGCGCCGTAGTCAACGGGAAGACCATCTGCGCAGGCAATATGAAGTTGATGGACGATCTCGGAATCGAGGTCCATAGCTGCGAAAAATGCGGACATTCCGGATCGGTGGTGCACGTCGCCATCGACGGGGTTTATGCCGGGCACATAGTGATCTCCGACAGGGTCAAGCCGCAGGCAGCGGATGCGATCGCCGGGTTGAAAGAGGCCGGAGTGAGCATGACTGCCATGCTGACCGGAGACAGTGCCCGCGTTGCCGGCGAAGTCGCCTCTGAACTGGGGATAGATTCGGTAAAGGCCGAACTCCTGCCGGATGGCAAACTCTCCGAACTTGAGAAACTGCTCGCATCCAAGCCGGATGGCTCGTCCCTCGCATTCGTCGGGGACGGCATCAATGATGCACCCGTGCTGGCCCGGGCGGATATCGGCATAGCGATGGGCGCCCTCGGATCTGATGCGGCCATCGAGGCGGCGGATGTTGTGCTGATGGATGATGATCCCCAGAAAATATCCCTTGCCAAGAGAATCGCGCGTAAAACGGTCAGGATCGCCCGCGAGAATATATGGTTTGCAATCGCAGTCAAACTGGCGGTGCTCGTGCTCGCGGCGCTGGGCCTTGCGCCCATGTGGCTGGCGGTATTCGCCGATGTCGGAGTAACGGTGCTTGCCGTTCTGAATGCAATGAGGACGCTCGCTTGAGCGCCCTCATTTTTTACTTCCTGCTGAATCTTGGTTCGGGATCTCCGCGCCTCTGAAGCACATAGCGCGAAGGCGCTCCTCCCGCCTCGGCATCCAGAGCCTGCTGCCGGAGTTCTCCGAGCGGGCCTGTCTGGTTCTTGTCGATGATGAGTCCTACGCGCATCCCGGGGAATTCGGTTAGCATCCAGTAATCTCC
This sequence comes from uncultured Bacteroidales bacterium, assembly GCA_946530505.1. GTDB lineage: Bacteria > Bacteroidota > Bacteroidia > Bacteroidales > UBA932 > Cryptobacteroides. The sequence goes on along the minus strand of CAMNAD010000040.1, from coordinate 8,391 downwards.
GATGCTGTCTCCGCCGATGAGTACCGGATCCCTGCCGTCGTAAAGCGGAGAGACGTATGCACGTATCGCCTTGGACTTGCCGTCCTTGTAGGGGCGCACGTATTCGGGCCTGTATTCCTGAAGCACGAGGTCGGAATCATCTTTCTTCATGCGCAGGGCGAATACCCGGGAAGTGTCCAGTCCGAGATACTGCGGATCGCAGGCCATGGCCTCGACGGCAGCCTCGAGGGAGGCGGAGAAGACGTATACATCGACACCGTTGGTTTGCAAGGCTTTGTATAGACTGCGCATTTCGTCGCTGAGTGCAAGCCCGTCAGGGATGACATAGCGTACTTTGCCGGCGGCACCCATGTCGGGGCTTTCCCAGACAATGTCCTTGATGCACTTCTTTGCGACCTGCGCCGCCACGCCTTCCTTTACGAGAGCATCCACCTCGGGATATGTGAAACCGTGGAACAGAGCTGCGATGGTGAAGAAACCTTCACGATAGTCGAAGGTGTGGTAGACTCCCTCGTACAGGGCCCATAACTTCACCCTGAAGTCCTGATATTCAGGCATCTGCTGAAGAACTGCAAGTTGGGCTGCATTGAGCTTGTCGCCGCACTGCGTACCGGCCTTGAGCATCATGGCGCGATAGTCGCTGTCGATGTCGGTGAGTAGCATCCTCGCGGTGACACCCTCCGCACCGGCTTCCACGAGCACCGAATCGAGGTCGGGGATATGGGTGGTGAAGATGCTCCAGACTTCGTCCGGGGTGAACCTTACGCGGAGATTCTCCAGCTGCCAGCTCATGGCGGCGAGTTCCACGTCCTGCATGACCGTGGTGTTGTCGAAGTCGAAAACAGCGTAGTTTACATTGTGCCCGGCTGCATCGGCTTCCGCCTTGCATTCCTTGATCAGTTTGCAGAGGGCGTCGTAAGGAGCCTTGCTCCAGTTGCCTCTTGGCAGGGGAGAGTTGCATGCGACGGCACAGAGGAGCGCGGCCGCCGACAAGATGATTTTGACAGATCTGACCATTATACTATTGCATTTGTGACTGTGTGTTCTGTTGCTGTATGGCATTCTGGGCGTTGACGACATCGTCATTCGTGATGGTCCTGCTGGCTTTCTTTACCTGGAAGTTGTTCTTGCCGAAATTGTATGTGAGTTCAAGCCCTATGTTGCGTATGGGGACTGCAAAACTGCTGTCTATCGTGAAACCATCCCCGCTTGTATGGCTTTCGAACGATGCTTTCCTGCCGCCTTTGAGATTGGAGAAGGCCCGCATCGTAATGCTCAGTTTTTCCTGGAGGACGCTCTTTGTCAGCGACAATGCCGCTCCGCTGAAACCGCTGTTCCATCCCTGGAGGGAGTATCTGCGGGAGTTCGCGAACAAATTGGCGCTGAGGCGCATGTCCCAAAAGATGGTCTGCTGGCCGCCGATCATGAAGTGCCCGCTCCAACCCTTGTTGCTTTGGTTGAGAACATCACTCGAAATGACGCTGTATCCGAAATTCGCGCTGGAATAGACTCTGGTATCCTTTAACGGATTCCAGTTGATGAAGTAATTGAATCCCAGTGTCCGGTTATTCACAATGTTCCCGTAGGTCGAATGCATGATCATGACGGAAGCGTCGTCCGGATCCGGGGCGTACTTCTGATAACTGGAAATGCCTCCGTCGCCGAAGTGGTATGAAACCCCGCTGCTCAGCATGATCTTCGGAGAGAAGAAATTGTATTTGAGTGCGAAGTTATGAGTCTTCTCGGGCTCGATATCAGGGTTGCCGTATGAGATCTGGGTGGTGCCGGACCTGTCGATGAAGGGATTGAGGTAGGAGATGCCGGGCCTGCTGATCCGCATGTTGTAGGTCAGGCCGACATTTGAGGTCTGACCGAGATTGTACTGCATGCTCAGGTTGGGAACCAGATTGTCGTAATGCCCGTTGTATCCCGTGCCGTCATCAAATTCCACGTCAAGCCAGGTGTACTCGTAACGGAGCCCGGCCTTGAACGAGAACATCCCGAGAGAAGCGGAGTATTCGGAATACAGGGCGGCGATGTTGTTGTGGTGCTGATATTTTGAATCGTCCACGCTCTGAAGTACATATCCGGAACCCATGTCGAGGTAGTATTCGTCATCGGAATGGTTGTTGCGGAAAATGTACTTGAGGCCGCTGCTGAGTGTCTGGCCCTTGCCGAGGGGTGTGGTGTAGTCGGCCTGGAAAGTGTGCTCCTGGGAGACGTTTCTGCCATCAACCTTTCGGTTATATACCGTCGTGCCGGTCATCTTGTCGTAGACGGACTCCGAGAACGACCTTTCGGGATCGCCTGAGAACCGGTAGGAGAGCGTGATCATCTTTTCCTTGTTCCTGGAGGAACTGTGCTGCCAGTCGAAACTGGCATCGATGCCGGCAGACCCGCCTTCGGCGATGCTGCTTCCGCTGTAACTGTACAGGAGGGAAGATCCGGCCAAGGCTTCGGAGAAGATGGATGCGTCCTGGCTGTAAGCCCAGTTGCGCAGGTCGACCGATGCGGAGAAAAGGTTGAGGGTGTCCAATTCATAACTGGCATTGATGTCCCCGAAAAGATAAGGGGATGTCTGCCTGTTGACTTCACCTCCGCTCGTTATGTCCGGACCTCCTTCCGGATGCTGGGTGGCGGTCTGGGTGGATCCTTTCTGATTCTGCATCCCCGCATACAGATTGCCGCCTATGGTGAATTTCCCTTTCTTCGCGTTCAGATAGAGTCCTCCGTTATAACCTCCGCGGCTGTCAAGCCCTGCGCTGATACTGCCGTTTATGCCGTCCGGGACTGCGCTGCCGCCGGTTTGTGTGCGAGCGGTAATGAGGTTCAGCACTCCGCCTGTGCCCTCTGCATCATACTTGGCCCCGGGATTTGTAATGACCTCTATATTCTTGACGGCGGAGGCCGGCATCACCTTGAATATCTTCGAAGGATTGGAACTCAGCATCTGGTTCGGCTTGCCGTCAACGTAAACCTTGAAAGAACTGCTGCCGTTCACGGTGATGTTGTCCTGCCCGTCGACTGTGACCATGGGCACCTTCCGAAGCATCTCCAACACGGTGTTTGCCTTGGAGTCCGGGTCGCTTTCCACATCGTAGCCTATTTTGTCGGCTTCCATTTTTATGAGCGGTCTGGCCGCTGTCACCTTGGAACTGTTCAGTGTCTGGATATCGTCGCGCAGACCGATCGAGCCGAGATCGGTAACCGGCCCTGCAGGCCGGAAAACGCGTTTCTCCGTATTCCTGCCCATATTGGACACGGTGACGACGTAATCGGTATCGGGTGTTATGCTTTTATAGCTGATGGAAAATACCCCGGCGGAATCGCTGATGGCATAGCCTTTCATGTTCTCGTTGGTGTCGCTGCCTTCGAAAAGCTGAATCACGGCCCCCGGTTCCGGTGCGAGGCTGGTATCGTCAATCACTTTCCCGGTGATTTTGTTCTGGGCATTAGCCGTAAAGCAGGGGAGAGCCAGAGCAAGTGCCACCGGTAGCCATTTGATGGGGGAATTCTTAAAAAACATAGTGTATTAGTCTACTATTACACTGCAAAGGTAAATATATTTTTTTAATATGCAAATATTAATCCAGAATAATGGCAGTTTTTGTAAATTTGCGCCCATTATGCTGGAGAAAGAGATAAGATTCCTCAAAGACTGGATGCTGCCTGTCGCAATGACGACCGGGGCGGCAATTTACCTTATACTTCATTATGTGCCTTCTTTCAGCGAAGATGGCTATATGACAGTTGCCAGAAAGGTACAGCCGGTACTTATCAGCATCATGCTTTTTCTGCAGCTGAATGTTGTGGCTCCTTCGGATCTGAAGTTTCACAGGTGGCATTTCGAGCTGATAGCAGTGCAGGCCCTGTTATTCGCGGCCTTTGCATTTCTGGCAACAGGAATCGAGGATGGAGGAGCAAGGATACTTCTTGAGTGTGCGATGCTCTGCTTCATCTGCCCAACCGCAGCCGCTGCCGGAGTCATCACCTCCAAAATCGGCGGAAGCCTTCCGGGAATCATGACTTATACGGTCCTTGCGGATACACTGGCGTCTTTGCTGATTCCCTTGATGATTCCTATGGTACATCCGGACACTGCTCTCGGATTCCTTCCGGCATTCTGGGCCATCATCAAGAGGGTTTGCTCCATCCTAGTATTGCCTTGTGCCCTGGCATGGTTCATCCGCTATGTTTTCCCGTCATTGCAGCGTTGGCTCGCGAGATTTGTCGGATGGGCTTTCTATGTCTGGGCTTTCGGCCTCACTTTCGCCATATCCCTCGCAACCGGAGCTCTTGTGGGGAGCCACATAGGTCTGCTGGTGGTGCTGGGCATAGCTGCAGTATCGATGCTTTGCTGCATTTTCCAATTCTGGCTTGGCCGGCGGGTGGCAAAGCACTATGGCCGTTCGGAATCCATCACGGCCGGGCAGGCCCTGGGCCAGAAAAACACCGGCTTCATTATCTGGCTTGGACTGAATTATATGACACCTGTCACCTCTGTTGCCGGAGGCCTTTATGCTATATGGCATAATCTGGTGAACTCATACGAGTTGTATTTAAGCAGAAAACAAAATAATTGACTATATTTGTAAGGTATACCAATTTTTAGAGCATGAACCACAGATCGATAATCATCACGGGCGGCGCCGGATTCATAGGCAGTCATGTTGTCCGTCTCTTTGTGAACAAGTATCCTGAATGCAGGATTATAAATGTAGACAAGTTGACCTATGCCGGGAATCTGGCCAATCTCAAGGATATCGAGAATGCTCCCAACTATCGTTTTGTAAAGGCTGACATATGCGACTTCGATACTATTTATGCCCTGATGCAGGAAGAAAAGGTTGACGGAGTGATCCATCTTGCAGCCGAGAGCCATGTGGACCGCAGCATAAAGGACCCGTTCACTTTCGCCCGTACGAACGTGATGGGCACCCTCAGCATGCTTCAGGCAGCAAAACTATACTGGGAGAGCCTCCCGGAGAAGTTCGAGGGCAAGCGTTTCTACCATATCTCCACGGACGAAGTTTACGGTGCCCTTGAAATGACACATCCCGAGGGGCTGGAACCTCCTTTCACCACCAGGGCCTCCTCCGGCAAGCATCATCTTGCTTACGGCGAGAAATTCTTCACGGAAGACCTGAAGTATCAGCCGCATAGTCCGTACAGTGCTGCAAAGGCTTCGTCCGACCATTTTGTGCGTGCGTTCCACGACACCTACGGTATGCCTACGATTGTGACAAATTGCTCCAACAACTACGGGCCCTATCAGTTCCCGGAAAAGCTTATCCCCTTGTTTATAAATAATATACGCCACCGCAAACCCCTTCCCGTATACGGAAAGGGCGAGAATGTGCGCGACTGGCTCTATGTTGAAGACCATGCCCGAGCCATCGACCTTATTTTCAATGAGGGAAAAGTTGGAGATACCTACAATATCGGAGGTTTCAACGAGTGGAAGAACATAGATATTATCAAGGTGCTGATTGCCACCGTCGACCGTCTGCTCGGGCGTCCCGAAGGGGCGGACAATGATCTGATCACTTATGTGACGGACCGAGCCGGGCACGATCTCCGCTATGCCATAGATTCCTCGAAACTTCAGCGTGAACTCGGCTGGGAACCCAGCCTGCAGTTCGAGGAAGGCATAGAGAAGACTGTACGCTGGTATCTGGACAATCAGGAGTGGATGGACAACGTGACTTCCGGCGACTACCAGAAGTATTACGACGATATGTACAAGGGGAGATAGAAGGATGCTGAAAGAGTATGATGTAATCATAATAGGAGGCGGCATTACAGGCGCTGCCACGTTGAGAGACTGTGCATTGCGCGGTCTCTCGTGTCTTCTCATAGAGAGAGGCGACATCTGCGATGGGGCTTCCGGCAGGAATCACGGCCTCCTTCATAGCGGCGCCCGCTATGCTGTTACCGACAGGGAGGGGGCGGAGGAGTGTATACGGGAAAACCGCATCCTCCGCAAAATAGCCTCCAATTGCGTAGAACAAACAGAAGGGCTCTTCATTTCGCTGCCGGAAGACGGTCTGGACTATCAGGCAATTTTTATTCAGAAATGCCATGAGGCAGGAATAGATGCTCAAGCTATCGATCCTGTCGAGGCTTTGCGCTTGGAACCTGCCATCAATCCTCGTATCATTGGTGCGGTAAAGGTGCCTGATGCCGCCGTAGACCCTTTCCGTCTGGTGGATGCGCATATACTCGATGCCAGACGCCACGGTGCGGACATCCTCAAGTTTACCGCGGTTGCAAGTCTGGTAAAGGAAAACGGACGTGTTGTCGGCGTCAGGACCTCCAAGGGAGATGCCATCCGCGGGAGGGTGGTTGTCCTTGCAGCCGGCATCTGGACTGCAGGGCTTGCGCGCGAGGCAGGCGTCAATATAGGAATGATGCCCAGCAAGGGTTCGCTTATAATCTTCGGCCACAGGGTCGCGAACCACGTGATCAACCGCTGCCGCAAGCCCGCTAACGCAGACATTCTGGTGCCAGGAGATGTTGTCAGCGTGCTTGGGACCACATCGGACAAGGTGCCCATTGAGACCTGCGACGATATGCACGCCACACCTCAGGAGGTGGAACTTCTGCTTCGCGAGGGAGAGCAACTCGTGCCGAGTCTGGCGCATACAAGAATCATACGCGCTTACGCGGGTGTCCGCCCTTTGGTTGTGGCCGATCCTGCCGGAGACGGACGCAATGTCAGCCGTGGCATAGTCCTGCTCGACCATGAGACCCGCGACGGTGTGCCGGGGCTGATTACCATCACCGGAGGAAAACTCACTACCGCCCGCCTGATGGCGGAGATGGCAACGGACCTGGTCTGCGAGAAACTTGGTTTGACGGCCCGTTGCGAGACCGCTACGCGCTGCCTCCCCGGTTCGGAAGGCCGGAAGCCGCAGTTTATGGACCCGTTCAACATACGTGCAGCAATCGGCCGTCACGGCGAAGAGGTCTCACGTATGGATTTCGACAACGGAGGGGAGATAGTCTGCGAATGCGAGCAAGTAACGAGGGCCGAGATTGCCTATGCCGTCAGAGAGTTCGGAGTACGGAACGTATCGGACCTGCGCAGGCATACAAGAATCGGAATGGGAACTTGCCAGGGCTCGTTCTGTATAAAGAAAGTGGCAAAGGTCCTTGCCGGGGAACTTGGAGTTGACCCTGAAGGACTTGTGCTTGATTATCTTCAGGAACGCTGGAAGGGGATGACGCCCGTTCTGTGGGGCGATACCCTTAGGGAGGCGGAGTATATGCTAAAGGTCAACCGCAATGAAATTTGACGTTGTTATAATAGGAGGGGGCTGGGCCGGACGCACTGCTGCCGGCCGGCTGGCCGGAGCAGGCCTGAGAGTCTGCATTGTTTCCGAAGGGCTGTCGCTGGCGGTCGTACACGACAAAGCGCCATATTCCTGTCTCGCCGATCTTCAGAATAAGGGAGTTACCGTTCTTCGGGGAGACCGTGCCGTAGAAGGTATAATTGCCGGGGACAGGGTGAGTGCAGTGCTCACGCGCAATCTCGGAAAGGAAATGCCCTTGGAGGCGGATACTTTCATTCTTGCCACCGGGAAGTTCTTTTCCCGCGGCCTGCTTTCCGATATGACTCATATCTGGGAGCCGGTGTTCGGGGCGGATGTGGCATACGATGCCGACCGCACCAAATGGGCCGATCCGGAGTTCTCCTTCCACCAGCCGTTTATGGATTTCGGAGTGCGGACGGACAAGGCCGGGCATGTCCTGGTTTCCGGAAGGCCGGTGATGAATCTTTATGCAGCGGGGGAAATCCTCGCCGCCGGGAGCAAAGAGTTTGATACAGACAGTTTTATAGAGGAATATGAGCATAGGATCGGTTAATCTGGAACAGTGCCTCAAGTGCAATCTCTGCACCTTGGTGTGCCCGATGATGGAAGTGAATCCGGACTATCCCGGCCCAAAGAAGGCCGGCCCGGACGGAGAAAGGTACAGGCTCAAGGATCCTGCATTCTTCGACTATGCGCTGAAATATTGCCTGAACTGCAAGCGCTGCGAGGTGGCCTGCCCGTCGGACGTGCATATAGGCGACATGATACAGTCCGCACGCATCAAATATGGTTCTCAGGCAAAGAAGAAAGGCCTCCGCGGTCTGAGAGACTGGACTTTGGCGTCAACCGACCTGGTGGGCTCCATTTCCAGCCCTGTAGCTCCCATAGTCAACGGAGTCCTGGCCCTGCGGCCTGTCAAGGCCGTGATGGACGGGGTTCTTGCCGTAGACAAGCACAGGACCTTCCCGAAGTATTCCCGCCAGAAATTCGTCTCCTGGTTCCGCCGGCAGGACCAGACTGCGTTCGACAGTTTCGTGACTTATTTTCACGGCTGCTATGTCAACTATAACTATCC
>CAMNAD010000039.1 GCA_946530505.1 uncultured Bacteroidales bacterium | reverse complement strand
GCAGCCCGTGACTATGGCCGCGCCGGCGTCTCAGTCGATATAAATGCCATCGACGTACGCGACAGCGCCACCATCAGTCCTTCGACTCTGGAGGCTTATGACGTAATAATAGGCCCGATTACCTCCAAGGATATGAGCGTCATGCTGGACAAATGCCCTGAAGGGAAGTTTATTATCTCCCCACTCGACCCGCACGCCTCCACTCTTGCAGCCGACCACCCTTCAATTCAGGCGCCCACTCCTACCACACTGCAGAACCAGGACATCGTGAACTGGGCAATACAGGATATGATGCCGGGGGACAGTCTCGTGCTCATCACCTCCAAGGGCGCGTCCCTTTCAGAAGGGAGCAAATGCATTATAGAGGCGCTCAAGGCATCGGGTGTCAGATACCATACCATCAGTTATGGCATACTCGAAGGCCTCTCCATCCAGAAAGCGTTCGAGTGGCACCACAGTGCGAACGGCACTACCCGCTACATAATAGCCGCCGATGATGAATCCTTCGTTAACGACGCTGTACGCAACGTCAATCTGATGCTTTTCAAGAAGCACGACGTAGCCCTTTATGCACCTTCGCGCATACGTTCCTTCAATATGATAGAAACAGAGTATCTGCACAGCGTGAACACGCATATCAGCGCAGCGTACTTCACCGACTTCAACAAAAAGGCGGTCAGCGACTTCATCATGACCTACAGGGCCCTTTATAATGTTGAGCCCAATCAATTCGCCTTTCACGGATACGACACAATGAGCTGCTTCATCAGCCTTTGCCACCAATTCGGGCGGCAGTGGGCGAAAGTGCTTGACGACTATACCAACTACGGCCTCCAGACCAACTTCCGCTTCGCACGTGAAGAAGGCAGCGTGGGATTCGTAAACACGGCAGTACGCCGCGTTATCTACACTCCTGATTATCAGATTATTCTACAGTAAGAGAGCTTTTGCGTTGGCAATCGCTTCCGGAGTAATCCGTTCGCCGCTGAGCAGACGGGCGATTTCATTTATGCGCTCTTCGTCCGAGAGGCGGCGCATAGTGGATACGGCGTCGCTGCCGGATGTATTCTTCTCCACCACGAAATGAGCTTTGCCCTTTGCAGCGACCTGTGGAAGGTGGGTAATTGCCAGCACCTGCATATTCTCCCCCATTCTGCAGATCATCTGCCCCATCTTGTCGGCGGCGCTGCCGGAGACACCTGTATCGATCTCGTCGAACACCATAGTTGGCATTCCGGTATAGCGGGCCATCAAGGCCTTGAGACTGAGCATAATACGGGAGATTTCGCCGCCGGATGCACATTTGGCGACATCAAGCGGGGCGGAAGATGTCGCAGAGAACTTGAAAGTGACGGCATCCGAACCGTTGGCAGAAGGTTCTGCAGCGGACAGCTCCACTGCGAAAACCGCCCTGTCGAGCTCCAGGAAACGAAGAGACTCCTGAATGCCTGAAGCAAGCTCCGGGGCAGCCTTCTGCCGGGCAGAGTGAATCTTGCCGCATATTGCGAGATGTGCCTTGCGGGTCTCTGTGAGTGTCCTTTCCAGTGCTGCGGCCTTCTCTTCCAGAGCCGTGGAATCGAAGAGCGCCTCACTGTAGCGTTCGCGCGCAGCGATAAGTTCTGCCACCGAAGCGCAGCCGTGCTTCTGCATAAGGCCGTACAACAGGCTCATTCTGTCTTCGACCTGCTCCAGACGCTCCTGCGAGAGCTTCACACGGGAGTCGAGTTCGGTCACAGTTTCAGCTATGTCGGAAATTTCGATGCGCGACGAACGCAAGCGTTCGGCAAGTTCGGCAGTGCCGGGTACAAGCAGAGAAAGCTTTCCCAGCAGACGTTCCGCTTCCTTGAGAGCGGACTCCACGCTCATTCCCTCCTCGGGTTCCAGCAGGCTGCTCACCGCTGCGAAACTCTCTTTGATGGCCTCCGCATTGGCGAGTTGCTTCTGTTCCGCATCCAGTTCTTCCAGTTCGCCCTCCCTCAGACGGGCATCATCCAGCTGCTTGAAGCGGGCCGCATTGTATTCCCTGTCTGCCTGAAGGCGGGACAGGCGTTCGCGTATAAGATCCAGTTCCTTCGTTCTGCCCTGAATGTCAGACCAGAGCCTCCGGCATGCCTCCACCTCATGCATACAGCCGGCGAAATGGTCCAGCACGCTCATCTGAAAACGTTTATCCGCAAGCTGCAGGCTCTGATGCTGCGAGTGAATATCCACAAGGGAAGGCGCAATCTCCTGAAGCACCTGCAAGCTGACAGGCGAATCGTTTATGAAGGAACGGCTGCGCCCGCTGGAATTGAGCACGCGGCGAATCACCAGATTCCCTGCTTCCCATTCCACCTCCGCCTCCTCCAATACAGGGCGGATAAGCTCGGGTGCAGAGAACTCTCCCTCAACTATACAATTCTGAGCACCGGCAGAAAGCAGTGATGCGTCCCCTTTCGCCCCCATAAGGAGGGACAGGGCTCCCAGAAGAATGCTTTTGCCGGCACCTGTCTGCCCTGTAATAATGCCTAGACCCTCCGGAAGATCGATATCCAGAGAGTCTATCAGCACGTAATTCTCTATGTGAAGAGAGCGGAGCACGGTCCTACTCCTCGCTCTTGGCGGTGCGGAAGTAGATCTCGCCGTTTTCGAACTCATAAATAGCTACGAGATCCGGCTTCGGCTGGCGCTCATAGTACTTCGAAATCTCGATCTGCTCCTTGTTTTCGAAGACTTCCTCCTTGGTGGCATCGCGCTCGCCGCGGAAATCTTCAAGCTTCTTGTTCAATTCTTTCTTCTCGGCAAGAGCGATCTGATTTGCCCTCTTGGAGAGTATGACTACTGTTTCGTAGATATTGCCCGTAGGCTCGGCCAGGTTCTTGATGTCCCTGGTAATGGTATTAACCGGTATTTTCTTGTCCATATTTCTTATACCGTCCGCACGATGCGGAAAGTTTCAAATTTTTTCTTTTGCCCTGCGATAAAGGTGTTCAAGTTCCTTGCAGCGTGGAGAATCAGGGTATTCACCGACGAAATTGAGATAGTCGTCAACAAACACCATATAGCGTTCCTTCTGCTTCTGGGGGATGCTAAGCTGGGCATATTTATATGAAGACATAGCAGTATAGAAAAGAATGTCCTCGCGATAGATATTGTCGGCATCATCCTTCAGGATATTGCGGAAAGCCACTCTGGCGGAGTTGTAGTACTCCATCTTGTAATAGATATAGGCGTTCTCGTATGCCTTGCGGTCCAGACGCTCGTTCAGATCGTCCAGCATACGCTTGCACACCGCTGTGTGCAACGAGGCCGGATGATTCATCTGATATTCGTTGATTGCGACCATTGCCGCATAAGTCGGTGTCTGGTCCAATTCCCATCGATAGGTACTCTTGTAGAGGCAGTCGAGCCGCAGGAACTCGGCATCATCCGAGAACGGGCTGCGGGGGAACCTGTCGATGAACGACTTGAAGTTCGCCTGTGCAGTATAATAATCTTTGTCGCGATAGTTGCTCAGCGCCCAGTAGAACTGGACGGTATCATCCTGGGGAGTGCCGCTGGTAACGACGGACATGCTCTCGAACAAATCGGCAGCCTTATGGTATTTGCCTTTGTTGAAGTACTCGAAAGCAGCCTTATATTTGGCCTCTACGTCGTTGCCCGAAAGCAGCTGCTCATACTGGCTCTTGCACGAGGGCAGCATACAAAGCAGCGCCGCAGTCGCAAGGATAAATCTTGAAAGTCTCATTTCTTCAAATATTTTTCTGCATCCAATGCCGCGCGGCATCCCGATGCCGCAGCGTTGATGGCCTGGCGATAGTGAGGATCCTGTACGTCCCCGGCTGCGAACACGCCTTCTACATTGGTATGCGAGGAGCATCCGTCAGTCACTATGTAGCCGTTCGCATCGATATCAACCCATTCTTTTACAAGGTCGGAATTGGGATGGTGCCCGATTGCGAGGAAAAAGCCATCTACTGCTATATCAAAAACCTCGCCATCCTTGCGTTCGATGCGCACGCCGGTCACACCGGAATCGTCGCCGAGCACCTCGCGGGTGTTGCAGTTCCAGAGCACTTCGATGTTGGGTGTGCCGAAAACCCTCTTCTGCATTGCCTCAGAGGCGCGGAAGACATCCCTGCGGACAATCATATATACCTTGCGGCAGAGGCCTGCAAGATATGTGGCCTCCTCACAAGCGGTATCCCCTCCTCCCACTACCGCTACATCTTTCTTGCGATAGAAAAAGCCGTCGCAGGTAGCGCATGCGGAAACTCCCTGTCCGCGATATTTGCGTTCGGAAGGAAGTCCCAGATATTTTGCGGTAGCACCGGTAGCGACTATCACCGCATCGGCTTCGATGACGGGCTGGCCGTCTACTTCGAAACGGAAAGGGCGGACCGACAAGTCGGCCTTTGTAATGATTCCGCGACGGATTTCCGTCCCCACATTGACGGCTTGTTCACGCATTGCTCCTGTAAGGGTGAGGGAGTCGACACCTTTTGCAAAGCCCGGATAATTTTCCACAAGGGTCGTGGTCGTAAGCTGGCCTCCGGGCTCAGGCCCCTCATACAAAACAGGCTCCAAGCCTGCACGGGAAGCATATATTCCGGCGGTATATCCTGCAGGACCGCCGCCAATGATGAGAAGTCTTGTTTTTTCCATATCGCAAAGTTAATCATTATTTTTCTTATATTTGTCTGCTTATGAGACGAATGAACTCAGCGCCGGACCTGGAAAGTTTCCGCACAATCCTAAAGAACAAGGGCCTTAAAGCAACCCCGCAGCGCCTCGCCGTCCACGGGGCCATGCTTGAGCTGGGCCATGCCAGTGCCGATATGGTTTGCGAACACGTGCTCAAGGGGGGGCTTACCACCATCACGGCGGCATCCGTCTACAACATACTTGCCCAACTCGCCTCTATGGGCCTCTATCGACGCATCCCGTCCACAGACAATAAAGTATGGTACGACGTCACCACCAAGGCGCACCTGCATATATTCGACCGCAAGAGGGACGAATTCAAGGACCTTGTCGATGAGCAATTGTACTCAATGGTCCATTCATACTTCAAGGAAAATCCCCCGAAGGGTTACAAAGTGGAAGAAATAGACATTCACCTTGTCTGCCACCGAAGCAGAAATTCAAAAAAATCATAGCATATGAAACTTGTCAATCTCGGCGAAACAAATTCGCTGCTCAATTCGTACATCGCGCAGGTCCGCGACAAAGTCGTGCAGAAAGACAGCCAGCGCTTCCGCAGCAATCTGCGCCGCATAGGGCAGATTTTCGCCTACGAAATCAGCAAGACCCTGGATTACAGTGCGAAAGACGTACAGACGCCGCTCGGCACGGCACAGGTGAACACCTTCGACACAAAACTGGTCCTGGCAACCATCCTGCGTGCCGGACTCCCCCTGCACGAAGGCATGCTTTCGTATTTCGAGGGTGCTGAGAGCGCTTTCCTTGCAGCATATCGCAAATACGATGCTGCCGACAAGTTCCACATCAACGCAGAATACTGCTCCACTCCCAATCTCAGCGGAAAGACCCTCATAGTGACCGACACCCTTATTGCCACGGGATCTTCCATCATCATGGCCTACGAGCGGCTCGTAGATGACGGAGGACAGCCCGACCACGCCCATTTCGTCTGCCCCATCGTAAGCGCCTATGCAATGGAGGCGATGAAGAAGGGGCTGCCCTCCAAGGCCACGATATGGACCGCGGCTATCGACGAGGAGCTGACAAGCCACTCGTTCGTTGTGCCCGGCCTGGGAGATGCGGGCGATCTCGCCTACGGAGAAAAGGTCTAGAGTTCTTTGCGCCAGCGGGCAAGAGGAATACCAAGCTGGCCGCGATACTTCGCGATGGTGCGACGGGCCACCTTGTAGCCGCGCTTGCCCATTTCCTCCACAAGCTGCTCATCCGTGAGCGGCTTTTTCTTGTTCTCGCCGTCCACGCAGTCCTGGAGAGCCTTCTTAAGCTCGCGGGTGGATACCGTTTCGCCCTCCTGGTTCTCCATACCTTCAGAGAAGAAATACTTTAAGGGGAAGATGCCGAAATGGGTTTCGATGTATTTGCTGTTGACCACGCGGGAGATGGTCGAAATATCGAAGCCCGTCTTTTCGGCTATATCCTTGAGCACCATGGGTTTGAGGCGGGCGTCATCGCCGTCGAGGAAGTAGTCGTGCTGGAAGTCGAGGATTGCCTGCATAGTGCGCTGGAGGGTGTTCTGGCGCTGCTTGAGCGCCTCGATGAACCACTTTGCGGAATCTATCTTCTGGCGTATGAATGTGGCAGCTTCTTTCTGCGCGCGGTCGCCTGAACCTTTCGCATCGGCCACCATCTCGGAATACTTCTTGTTCACACGCAGCTCCGGAATGTTGAAGCGGGGCATGGTGAAGGAGAGTTCCCCGTCATGCTCCTCGAGTACAAAGTCCGGCACTATCTGCTGAGCCTGCTCCACATAGCTGTCCTCCAGCTGCCCTCCCGGGGCCGGATTCAGCCGTGTGATGCACGAGATTGCCGCTTTAAGGCGTGTCTCGTCCAGATTCAGGCGACTCATCACCTTGCCGAAATGGCGGTTCGTAAACTCCTGGAACTGCTCGTTCAAAATGCGGTAGGCATCCCTTACATCCTCGCTCTGCTTGCGTGCCTTGAGCTGGAGCAGCAGGCATTCGCGAAGGTCCCGGGCTCCGATTCCGGCAGGGTCGAATTCCTGGATAACGCCGAGCATCTTCTCAACTTCGGATTCAGTGACCTCCAGCCCTGCACGGAAGGCCATATCGTCCACGAGAGATTCTATGTCGCGGCGCAGATATCCGTCTCCGTCCAGGCTGCCGATTATGAAGGTGCCTATCTGGTACTCCCTGTCACTCAGGTTGCGGTATCCCAGCTGGTCCATAAGGCTCTCGGTAAAACTTTCGCGCACCGAGAAGGTGTTGTATTCGGGCCGTGGATCCTTGCCCCAGTTATTGATCCTGGTCTTGTAAGAAGGGATCTCGCCGTCGTCCTTTATTTCGTCAATGGAGATGTCCTTTGGTTCGTCGTCCTGCTGCTTGTCCGGATCGGGGCCGTCGTCCAGTACAGGGTTTTCCTCGAGCTCGGAACGTATCTTCTGCTCCAGTTCCTGCACCGGCAGCTCGATGAGCTTGATGGTCTGGATCTGGAGAGGAGAAAGACGCTGTGTCTGTTTAAGTTCTAGGCTCTGTTTCTGCATTTCAGTTGACCTTCTTCAGCACTTTCAGGGTATCGACACGATATGCGCTGCGGTTCTCGACGGCCGGATACTTGAAACGTTCCTGCACTATGAAGGCGGCCGGGAACTGCTGCTTAATGGCCCCCAGTGCCGCAAGGGCTTCGGATTTGTTGCGGTAGTCTCCCACCGTCACGCGGAAATAGGGGCTGGAGAAACTCCTGTATGCGGACACTCCGGGATTCAGTACCTTGAACCTGTAGAGGGCGGCCTCTGAAGCGCTGCGCGCAGACTGGGAATTGTCGAAGAATATGCGGATGCGGTAGCCACTGAACTGCTTGCCGCGGTTGGCGCGGATGCGGGTTTCCACTGCGTTTCGGATTACGCCCGACTGATTAACCGTAACCCTGTCCGGCATTGCATTGAATATGCTGCTTCCTTCCAGCGTGGAATCCACGGCTGCGAGGGGTGTGAACACCAGGGAATCCACGAGCACGTAGCCCGGAGGCACTGTCTGCTGGGCACGGGCTGCAAAGGGCAGCAGAACGAGTATGGCGATTACCAGTCTTTTCATTTTTTCAGGAATTTTGTGAGTGGCATATCCTTGTAATCAATATCCTTGCCAATCTTTCCGGCGACGTTCGCCCTGGCGTGCAGGTCCAGGTAGAAATCCTCCGGATTGAAACTCTTGTAGGTGGCGAGCAGCTGCATCAGGGAGATGCCGTCGGCAAGCTGGGCCTGGAGCGGGATGCGGTACACGCGGTCGCACTTTCCATCTACCGATACGGGTTCTCCGGTCACGACTCCCATCACCTCTTCGCCACGCTTGATGGTCGCTTCAATGTCGCGCACCTGGAATGCAGGCGCCGGGTTGCTGATGCCCACCGCGACCACCACGTTGGCGCTGCGGAGGCTCGTCGGCACCACGCTCTCGAGCTCGAACGACGACACGGATATCTTCTTGTACTTGCTTACGCAGCCGCTCAGCAGCAAGCAAGCCGCCACCAGCAGGAAGGATATTCTTAATGCCTTTTTCATATAGTTTATTCTTACAAAGATAACATATTTTTTACAATACACTGTGGACTGGCGGCATAAACCCAGCAGGACCTGACATCAGGAAGCGGCCGAGGAACAGACGCTCCGCGGCATTACCCCCGTGCCCAAAACCTGTCAAAACGGGCACCAACCCCTCAAATTTTACCCTTCCGTGCCAGAAATGCCACTTTTCGGGCACGGGGTTTCTGAGATCGAGGGCGTTGCAGTCGACGAAACACTCCGACACCCCGCCGTGCCACGCAAGTGACTGCAATTCGGCAAAATGGCAACGCAGAAAGCGGTTTGTTTTTTTTTGCATATCTTTGCGTCGTGAAAAAGCTTTACATCGAAACATACGGTTGCCAAATGAACGTGAACGACACTGAGGTGGTGTTCTCGATCCTGGCGAAACACGGATACGAACGCACGGAGGACATTTCGGAGGCCGACGTGATAATGGCCAACACCTGCTCGATACGCGACAACGCCGAGCAGCGCATCTGGGGCCGCATCGACTATTTCAACACTTTCCGCAAGGCGAAACCGGAACTGGTCGTGGGTATTCTCGGCTGCATGGCGGAGCGCCTGAAAGACGCCCTGCTGGACACCGGCAAGGTCAACGTGGTCGCCGGGCCCGACGCCTACAGGAGCCTGCCCACACTTCTGGAAGCCGTGCAGGAAGGGCATCCCCAGATTAACGTGGAACTCTCCCGCGAGGAGACCTACGGCGACATCTCTCCGGTACGTATCGACCGCAACGGCGTGTCCGCATTCATCTCCATAATGCGGGGATGCAACAACGTATGTTCCTACTGTGTAGTGCCTTACACCCGCGGGGCAGAACGCAGCCGCGACTATCACACCATTGTTCGCGAGGCCTGCGAATGCGTGGAGAAAGGCTACAAGGAGGTCACCCTCCTTGGGCAGAACGTGGATTCATACAAGTACGAAGACGTGAACTTCGCGGGACTTCTCGCGATGGTCGCACAGATTTCCCCGGAACTGCGCGTACGCTTCAGCACATCGCATCCCAAGGACATCTCGGACGAAGTCATCGACACCATGGCCGCCTGGCCCAATATCTGCCATCACATCCACCTGCCCGTGCAGAGCGGCAACGACCGCATACTCGAGAAGATGCGCCGCCGCTACACCCGCGAGTGGTATCTTGAAAGGGTCGCCAGGATCCGCCAGGCGATGCCGGACTGCGGAATCACCACCGACGCCATCGTGGGCTTCTGCTCCGAAACCGAGGAAGAATTCCGCGACACCCTTAGCATCTTCGAAGAGGTGGGTTACGACGCAGCCTTCATGTTCAACTACTCCGAACGCCCGGGAACCCTGGCTTCACGCAATTATCCCGACGACATCCCGCTGGAAGTAAAAACGCGCCGCCTGAACGAACTCATCGCCCTGCAGAACAGGCTTTCCCTGGAGAGCAACCGCCGGGACGTGGGCAAGACCTTCGAGGTACTGGTAGAAGGTCCTTCGAAAAAAGACCCGTCCGAACTCTGCGGCCGGACGGGGTCCAATAAGATGTGTGTCTGGAAAGATTCGCAGCACAAGGCGGGCGATTACACTACGGTGCGCGTACTCGACTGCACCTCCGCCACGCTTCTCTGCGAACTTGCCTGACAGTACAAAGGCAGCAGCCTCCGAGCAGACCTGCCACCCCCGGCCAGGGGGAGGGCGCCCTTCAGGGAGGGGGTCGTCTCGGAGGCTGCTGCCTTTGTGCTACTTCACTATCTGGTCTTTCAGGAATTTGGCAAGATCCGTCTTGAATACATCGCGGTAGGAGCCAAGACCGTCACCCTTGCGATAGGGCGGATGGTTGAATCCCCAGCCGTGTCCTCCGCCGGGATAGATATGCATCGTGGATACGATATCGTATTTGCGCAGGGCATAGTAATAGTCGATACTGTTCTTGATGGGAACTCCCCCGTCATTGCCGCTGAGGCCTATGAAAGTGACCGGAGTGCGTCCGTTCACCCTCTTGTGCAGGGAATACCATTCGATATCCTCTTCGCTCGGATTGGTGCCTATCAGGTTGTTGCGCGAGCCCATGTGGGTGACCCCCTTTTCCATGCTGATTACGGGATAGATGAGCACGGAGAAGTCCGGACGGGTGATGTCGTCGACATAGAGGGTGGATGCGCTCGCAGCGAGATGGCCGCCGGCGCTGAATCCCATCACGCCTATCTTGTCGATCCCCCATTCTGCTGCGTGATAGCGGCAGTAGCGGAAGGCGTTCTGCACGTCGGTGAGCGGAACGGTCTTGTGGCCGTAAGGCAGGCGGTAGAACATGTTGCAGACCGCGATTCCCTGGCTCAGGAGCCATTCCACGGTGCAATAGCCTTCATTCACCTCAGACACGAACCAGTATGCTCCGCCGGGGCAGTTGATTATCATCAGGCCGTTGGGGTTTTCGGGGAAGTAGATTTCCATGCGGGCGCTGTCGCCTATGTCGTAGACATCGCCGGAGGGCCTCACGGTCTCGGGGCCGTGCTTGCCGTTATCTTCGCCGGGGCCGAGGGTGATGGCGACGCCGTCCTCGACTATACCTTTGTCAACTCCCTGCCCTTCGGGATAGAGGTAGACAATCTTGTTCTGCTTGATGGGCTTGTCGTCGTTCACGCCGGCAAACATCATCACTGGCATCAGCAGTGCCAGGATAGGTAAGAGGATTTTTTTCATTATTCTACGAATGCTACTATTTCACCTTTGACAACGTTCTTGCCCTGCTTTGCGGTCACTGCGACTATCCTTCCGTCGCGTGCGGGCACTATCTCCTCGCGGCCGTAGTAGGTCTGCACATAGCCGACGGGCTCCCCTGCCTTCACGGCAGTGCCCGCAACGGGTGCGGAGGAATCGTCGTCCACATCCACCTGCCAAAGAAGCTGGCCCTTGACGGGAACCTGCACCGGGACTGCATGAGGATACTTCTCAGTGTATTCTTCCACGCTGAATTCGGGCATCTCCACGACGGGGCGCGTCAC
>CAMNAD010000038.1 GCA_946530505.1 uncultured Bacteroidales bacterium | reverse complement strand
GAAGCCGGAATTGATCATTATTCCTTCCTTGGCATCGAAACTCTGCTCACTCACATCTGCTCCTTCGATGAGCGGGATGAT
The DNA here is from genome assembly GCA_946530505.1 of uncultured Bacteroidales bacterium. Taxonomy (GTDB): domain Bacteria; phylum Bacteroidota; class Bacteroidia; order Bacteroidales; family UBA932; genus Cryptobacteroides. The sequence goes on along the minus strand of CAMNAD010000038.1, from coordinate 11,141 downwards.
GGGAAGACCGAATTTCTTTGCAAAGGCATAGTCGCGGCTGTCGTGCGCCGGCACTGCCATAATGGCACCTGTGCCGTAGCCGGCAAGCACATACTCAGATATCCAGATGGGGACCTTTTCGCCTGTGAGCGGATTGATGCCGTAGGATCCGGAGAATACGCCGGTAACGGTCTTCGTCTCTGCAATGCGCTCGCGTTCAGTCTTTTTCTTGACTTCCTTGATATATGCGGCCACCGCCTCCTTCTGCTCGGGAGTGGTGAGTTCATCCACCAGCTCGCTTTCGGGGGCGAGCACCATGAAGGTGACGCCGAACACGGTGTCTGCACGGGTGGTGAAGATGGTTATGGGCTTGTGGACATCTCCGCAGACGGTATCGAACACCATCTCGGTACCCTCGCTCTTGCCTATCCAGTTGCGCTGCATTTCCTTTAGGGAATCCGACCAGTCGAGCTTGTCGAGACTGTCGAGAAGCCGCCCGGCATAGGCAGAAACCCGGAGCTGCCACTGTGTCATCTTCTTCTGTTCTACAGGGAATCCGCCACGAACGGAGAGGCCGTCCTTTACCTCATCATTGGCCAGGACAGTGCCCAGTCCCTCACACCAATTAACAGAAGTTTCGCCCTGATATGCAATACGATAGCGCATCAGAATGTCGGATTTTTCCTTGGCGGAAGCCTCCTTCCACATCTTGGGAGTGATGTCATCGTAGCCGGTCGTCTCGAATTTGGATATCAGTTCCGTTATCGGGCGCGCCTTGTCCATCTGCGGGTCGTACCAGCTCTTGAACATACGCAGGAAAGCCCACTGCGTCCACTTGTAGTAGTCGGGGTCGCAGGTGCGGAAAGAACGGTCCCAGTCGAAGGAGAATCCTATACGGTCGAGCTGTTCGCGATAACGAGCCACATTGACAGTGGTGGTCTTCTCGGGATGCTGTCCGGTCTGGATGGCATACTGCTCGGCAGGAAGGCCGAATGCATCATATCCCATAGGATGAAGTACATTGAAACCCTTCAGGCGCTTGTAACGGGCATATATATCGCTTGCTATATATCCGAGAGGATGTCCCACGTGCAACCCCGCCCCGGAAGGATAAGGGAACATGTCCAGCACATAGAACTTCGGTTTGGACGGGTCCTCCGTTGTCTTGTAGGTTTTCTGCTCAGCCCAGCGCTGCTGCCATTTTTTCTCGATGCTTCTGAAATCGTAATCCATATACTATTGTTTCTTTGCTTTTCTCAATTTGAAATCCACATATAACGACAGCCTGGTGCGGACAGGCTTGCCGTCTACCATTCCGGGCTTCCAATCAGGAGATGCCTCTATCACCCGCACAGCCTCCGCGTCAAGCGAAGGGTGTACTCCTTTCTCGACACGCACGTTCCCCACCTTACCCTTTTCGTCTATGACAAGGCTGACCTGCACTCGGCCTTTGATGCCGTTTTCGAGTGCATAATCGGGATATCTCAGATATGTATAGACCCATCTGCCCAGAAATACGGCAGGATCGGAGGCTCCCAGGAATCTTGGTTTCACGTCACAGTCGCCAAAAGCCACGAGAGGCACCTTGGCATCGGAGGAAGAGCCATGAAACGAAGGGGCGTTCCCGTTGCAAAGAGCAAGGGTAAAATTGTAGAGATACTCGCACTGCCTCTCCATCTCTTCATATTCAAGAGGATCAGTGCCGGGACGATAAATCTTGCCGGGCTCGGCAGTAGTAAAGAACACGGACGGTATCTCTTTGGCATAGAACGAACGGTGGTCCGCAACCGCCGGTTCAACTGTGGTCAGCACAGGCCTTGCCGGCTGCAAGGTTTCTGCGATCGAGTGCAGGGTCTGATTGAGGTCGGCATTGGAAGCCGTATATGCATACAGGCCCCTGCCGGGATTATCGAAGAGGTCCAGGCATTCGAAGGCATCAATCTTGTCAACTTCCGGAAAAGAACGGTTGAGGAAATACCAGGAGCCTGCATTCGACTCCATTGCACCTCCGAACGCCGCTACGATAACCGAGCGGCGAAGAAGTACCCTGTTGGTATTCAGTTTTTCCGCGAGCCGGAGCAAAAGCGCAAGCCCGGAACCATTCCCGGAAGCGAGCCTGGTGCCTATGACGACATATCTGCCACGTATCTGCTTGTCGTAACCTGGAATCCAGGCTATCACATTACGGAAGGTTGCAGTATCGCCGTTCTCACGGCGTATGCCGAAGCTGGTGTCGTCATTCCCTTCGAAAAGTTCGATCCCAAATGATGAAAGCCTGTGCGATACGAACTCCGAAAGGGCCTCCTCCGTACCCAGAGTGGAGACAGAGTCGGCAGTATGGCGCAGAGAGGATGCCTCTTCTCCGGCAAAAAGCTCCGAATAAGCCTGAGCCCCGGCAGGAAAGGCAAGAAAAACAGCAAGTACGATAGTCAATAAATACCTCATTGCATCAGTCATTTACAAGAATCCATACATCCTTCGGGCAGAACGATTCGGTCCTGACCTTCTGGAGATTATCCCATAAATGTGCCAAAGCATCCGTTCCGGCGACTCCGATGGCCGTAAAACCGTTGCCATAGGGAATCTTTTCGACTTCATATCCTTCAGCCTCTATCTTAGAAGCAAGCCAGCCTGCATTTGCAGCGTTGGAGAATGCGCCCACGATTATGTAGTAACGTTTGCCAAGCTTGAGGGCATCGGCTCCGCGCAGGCTTGATACAGAAAGGAACATTTCACCGGAATTCCTGATCCTGTCAAGAAGGGCTAGCGAATCGGCCTTGGCCTTTTCGAGGCGGCGCAGGGAATCCATCCTGGCCTTGTGGGCAGCTTCTTCGCGAAGTATCATTTCACGTTTAGCCGCAATTTCATCAGATGTGGGCCTGCCTGCCAGCCGCCGGAAAGAGTCGCATCCCTGAAGGATAGCGGCCGAGAGAAGCGCCAGCAGTACTCCGGATATGAATCTTCCTTTTGTCATAACTTACAAATATAGAAAAAAGAATCAGTCCTCAGCATCGAAGGCTTTCACAATTTTGCTCACAAGCGGATGCCGCACGATGTCGCGGTCATCGAAGAAAACTGTCGAAACGCCTTTCAGATTCTTCACCAGTTCTATTCCCCTCAGCAGGCCGGAATCTTCCTTGCGGGGAAGGTCTACCTGCGTAGCATCACCTGTGACGATGAACTTGGCATTGGTCCCCATACGGGTGAGGAACATCTTGAGCTGGCCCATGTTGGTATTCTGTGCCTCGTCCAAAATAACGCATGCGCCGTCGAGGGTGCGGCCGCGCATATAGGCAAGTGGCGCAATTTGAATCGTTCCGCCGCTGATGAATTCCTGAAGCTTGCGGGAGGGAATCATATCTCCCAAAGCATCGTACAGCGGCTGGAGATACGGGTCAAGCTTGTCCTTGAGGTCGCCGGGCAGGAAGCCCAGCCTCTCCCCTGCCTCCACAGCCGGTCTGGTGAGTATAATACGCCTGACCTCACGGTTCTTGAGGGCTCGCACGGCAAGTGCGATGGCAATATAGGTTTTGCCTGTTCCGGCCGGCCCGACGGCAAAGATCAGATCGTTGCTGAAGTAAGCCCTGACCATCTTCTCCTGATTAGCGTTCCTTGCCCTGATGGCCTTGCCTTCATTGGTATAGACTATCACTGCATTTCCATGCTCTGCCAGCACGGAGGAAGACGAGCGGCCGGCAAATAGGTCCTCGACATCGTAAACGGTCAGATTGAGCTTGTGCTTACGAATGGAAACCAAGCGGGCGAACTTCTCCTCGAAATCCGCAATCTTGTCTGCGGGGCCTTCAATCAATATCTCGTTCCCCTTTCCCGATACCTCCAGACCGGGATAATACGTGCAGAATTCATTCAGGATACGATTCCCCGGCCCCAGTATGCTCACCGGGTCGGCAGTGTCCAGCGTAATGGTTTTCTTCATTCTATGCCTGTTGTTTTCTTTACTCTTTGCAGAGTCTGTATCATATTGTCGTAATCGGAGGCGTCGATCCAGTCGCCCCGCTTTCCTATCTGTTCTTCCACCACCACAGTCCGGAAGTTGTCCGTCTTCTTCCCGGGCAGCGTACACCACAGGAACTTCAGTTCCGGCCTGAGGACACAGGTCTCCTTGCTGCCTTTGCGGTGCACCAGCTTCAGGACGGCGGCAAGCTCCAGCCGGGTATTCACCGCGCTCATGTTCGACACCGCATTGCCCAGGGAATAAATCACGGGCACTCCCTTGATGAAAGTGGTATCCTGCACTACGTGCGGGTGGGCGCCAACGATGGCATCCGCACCCTGCTCCACCAGCCACTCCGCCCATTCCTGCTGCGTCCTGTTGTGCCTTAGCACATATTCCTCGCCCCAATGGGGCAGCACTATCACGAAATCAGCAAGAGCCCTGGCCCGTCTCATCTGCCGCGCTATTTCGCTTCTGTTCATACGGCTTACCTTCGGATACTCTTTCCCGGAGCCCATATTGGTGCCGTAGGTAAAGTTTACCAGGGCAAGCCTGACTCCTTTGACATTCAACAACAGCGGATTGTTCTTCAAGTACTGTTCTTCGTCAAGTCCGGAGCCGGCAAAAACGTCGTACTGTTTCAAAGTGCGTTCCAGTCCCTTCGGCCCCTTGTCCAGAATATGATTGTTTGCCGTAAGAAGCACATCTACACCGGCATCCAGAATGCTCGAAAGGTATGTGTCGGGAGCGCTGAATGCGGGGTACCCCGTATAGGGTGGCCCCGCAAGCGTAAATTCAGCGTTCGCTATCGAGAGGTCCGCCTCCGAAAGAAGCGGCCTCAGATCGTCCAGGAAATGAGAATGGTCGTACTGTAACTGCCTGGTGTGCATCATCACATCTCCTATGATGCAGATGCTCACCGTATCGGCAGCCGCGGAACTTCATTTGCTCTCCGAGACGATAGCGTCATATTTCTCGTAACGTGCCTGATACTCAGGATCGTCGCGGAAACGGAAGCAGGCGTTCTTGATGTACTCTGCGATCGTGGTCTGGATTTCCTTGTCCTTGGTTACGGCGAAACCCTTCTCGAAAGGCTCGATGGCGGCCTTCAGGGTCTTGTCATATTCCGCGACCAGGGCGGTATACTTGGCGTCATCCATCTCGAAGGATGCCTTTTCCTGAATCTCTACGGCATGATTGTAGAGATAAACGCCCTTACCGATATAGCCATACTCGTAGTTGGGGTCGATTTCGCCGCACTTGTCGTATGCCTCGAAAGCCTTCTCCACCTGAGGAGGATCCATCTTGAGACGGATGTTGCCTTCTACATACCACAGGGAAGCGTTGCCTGGCTCATTGGCTTTCGCCACGTCAAGCAGCTCGAAGAGACGGTCCGTGCTGCCGCCTGTAGAGGTATAATAGTTGATGAGGCCGATCAGGATGCTCTGGCTCTTGGGATAGTTGACGAAACCGTCCTCGAGATACTTGACCGAAAGCTCCTTGTCGCCTTCTTTCTCGGCTATGGTGGCGAGACGTGCGTAAACGTCTCCCTCATCACCATAATACTTGTGGTCGACACACTGGAGGAAGAAGACCTTTGCGCGCTCCACGTCGTTGGCGATCCATGCGGTAAGCCCGGCATTGTAGATGGCATTGGTATCGAGCTGACTATAGGGCTCGGTCATGGAGACGTTGGCAGCCTGCTCGAAGAGTTTGGAAGACTCAGCGTAATTCTGAAGCTGATAGGCAGCGACGGCATCGTTCGAGAACTTGTCGTGGATGTTTCCGAGAGCCTCGGCGATATCCTTGGTCTTCTTGGCCTTGGTATCCAGTGCGAATGCTTTCTTGTATGCCTCAAAGGCGTTGGCAAGGGGATTCTCGACTGCTGGCCTGGTGGTCACGATGTTGACGAGCCTACCGCCTGCAAAATAGTAATCTGCAGTCTCATAGTGCTGAACGGTCTGGGGCTGGCCCTGAACCTCCACCTGCTCGGTGCTGACAGGCTTGACTCCGGTCATGAGGAGTGCAAGGTCGGCCTCTCCGGCGCCTACATATCCGTTGCCCTGAACTGCATTGTAGGCATCCAGGTAACTTTGTCCGAGTTTGATCCAGGTAGCCGTGCTGGCAGCCTTCTTCTCGTTGAGAGTGGCGGCCTTGGCGGCCTCGACCTTCTTTGCTGCAGCCTCAGCGTCCTTCAACTGCTGAGCGTTTGCGATCTGGACAGAAGCCAGAAGAGCAAGTGCGATAATAATCTTTTTCATATCAGTTACAGTTAGTAGTTATTCATTTTCTACCGGTGTTTCTGCACTTTCCGTGCCAACCGCCTCTCCGGCAGGTTCCTCTTCGCTCTTCGCGACAACGGAAACAGCAGCGATGGAATCCCCTTCGCGGAGGCTGATGAGCTTCACGCCCTGGGTAGCACGGCCTGCCACACGGGTGTCGGAGACAGCCATCCGGATAGTAAGTCCGGAACGGTTGATGATCATCAGATCGTCGTTCTCGGTAACATTCTTGATGGCCACCAGATTACCGGTCTTGTCGGTGATGTTCAAAGTCTTTACACCCTTGGTGCCGCGGGATGTAAGGCGGTAATCCTCGGGATTGGAGCGCTTGCCGTATCCGTGCTCGCTGACCACCATGATGGTCTGCTCGGAAGCATTCTCGCGCTGAGGATCATAAGTGAGGACACCGATCACCTCATCGCCTTCCCTCAGGTTGATTCCGCGCACGCCGGATGCGCCGCGGCCCATGTCGCGAAGAGCCTCCTCGTTGAAGCGCACACAGTAGCCGTCGCGACCGGCAATCATGATGTCCTCGTGGCCGTTGGTGAGCACTGCGTCGAGCAGGGCGTCTCCTTCGCGGATGGTAAGGGCCTTGATGCCCTTGTTGCGGCTGCGCTTGTTGGAATAATCTTCGAGGCTCGTCTTCTTGATTATGCCCTTCTTGGTGACGAGAGTCACGAAGTGGCTCTGCACGTACTCGGGATCTTCGATCTTCGCGGCATTGAGATAGGTGCGTATGCTGTCGTCGGATTCGATGGCGAGCAGATTCTGCACCGCACGGCCCTTGGATGCACGCACTCCCTCTGGAAGTTCGTACACTTTGAGACGGTAGCACATGCCCTTCTCAGTGAAGAAGAGCATTGTGGAGTGCATATTGGCCACATATATATGTTCGATGAAGTCCTCGTCACGCGTGGACCCTCCCTTCTTGCCAACACCTCCGCGAGCCTGCGTACGGAATTCCGTAAGAGCAGTGCGCTTGATGTAGCCCAGATGGGAGATAGTGATGACGACGTCTTCATCGGCATAGAAGTCCTCCGGATTGAACTCATCGGCGCTCATTGTGATCTCGCTGCGGCGGGCATCTCCGTACTTGGCCTTCATTTCGGCGCATTCGTCCTTCACAATCTGGAGCTGAAGGGCGTCGCTGCCCAGGATTTCGATGCATCGGGCAATGAACTTCTCGAGTTCGTCGTATTCTGCCTGAAGTTTCTCGCGCTCCAGTCCGGTGAGCTGGCGGAGACGCATCTCGACGATGGCCTGTGCCTGTGCCTCGGTGAAACCGAACTTGCTGATGAGTCCCTCGCGGGCCTCGTCCACGCTCTTGGATGCGCGGATGTGCGCGATGATCTCGTCGATGATGTCGATGGCTTTCAGCAGACCTTCGAGGATATGGGCGCGCTTCTGGGCCTTGTCAAGGTCGAACTTGGTGCGACGCACGACCACCTCGTGGCGGAAATCCACGAAATTGGCGATGATCTCCTTGAGGGAGAGAGTGCGTGGACGCCCTTTCACGAGCGCGACGTTGTTGATGGCGAAGCTGCTCTGCAGAGGGGTATATTTGAAGAGAGTGTTGAGCACCACATTCGTATTCGCTCCCTGCTTTACGCGGAAAATGACGCGGACGCCCTCGCGGGAAGTCTCGTCGTTCATATATGTGATGCCCTCGATCTTCTTGTCTTCCACCATGGAGGCGATGCGCTCGAGCATCTCCTTCTTGTTGACCATATAAGGTATTTCGGTAACGACGATGGTCTCCTGACCGCGGTCGTTCACTTCGATGTCGGTCTTTGCGCGGATAACCACGCGGCCGCGGCCGGTGGTATAAGCGTCGATTATGCCCTGACGGCCCATGATCAGGCCTCCTGTCGGGAAGTCAGGCCCCTTGATGTACTGCATCAGGCCTTCGACGTCGATGTCGGGGTTGTCGATATATGCGCAGATGGCATCGCAGCACTCACCGAGATTATGAGGAGCCATATTGGTTGCCATACCTACCGCAATTCCGGATGAGCCGTTAAGCAGAAGCAGCGGGAGTTTAGTGGGAAGGACTGTCGGTTCCTCGATGGAATCATCGAAGTTGAGCGTCATGTCAACGGTATTCTTGTCGATGTCGGAAATAACATCTTCCGACATCTTCTCGAGTTTGGCCTCGGTATATCGCATTGCAGCAACGGGGTCGCCGTCCATACTGCCGAAGTTGCCCTGGCCGTATACCAGAGGATAGCGCTGGTTCCAGCCCTGAGCGAGGCGCGCCATTGCATCGTACACGGAGCTGTCGCCGTGCGGATGGAACTTACCGAGCACCTCGCCCACGATACGGGCGGATTTCTTCGTCTGCCCGCCGTAAGACAAGCCGAGCCCGTCCATCCCGAAAAGCACCCTGCGCTGCACGGGCTTCAGACCGTCGCGGACGTCCGGAAGAGCTCGTGACACAATAACCGACATCGAATAGTCGATGTAGGCGCTCCGCATCTCGTGATCGATCTCGACAGGCTCGATATAACCGTGATTCACTTCATTGAAATTTCCCTCACTGTCCATATTTTTCTTCTATAGTTTTATGCTTGTTTATAAACACGCAAATTTAACAAAAATATTCGATTAAATTGTTATTTTTGCAAGCAAATATACCCTCCGCAAATGAAGATTTCAGATGAATTCGACACCATCGTCGGCTTTGCCCGCGAAGAGGCCATGCGAACCGGCAGTTACAGCATCGATGCAGACCATCTCTTCCTGGGTATCCTTCGCCACGGCAGCAACCCGGCGGTCGAGACATTGCGTTCGCTGGGAGTCGACGTAGCATCCTGCAAGGCTGAAATCGATTCAATGATTTTCCACGAGCACAGCATCCCCTTTGGATCGGAAGACGACATCCGCCTGGGGCGCGAAGGCAGCAATACCGTCAGTCTCGCCATTGCCGAAGCTATCGCGGAAGGGGCGGACGAGGCCGGTGCCATGCACATTCTCAAAGCCGTATGCAAGCAGGAGAAGAGCCGCAGCAGCGAGTATCTTCGCCGGCGCGGGCTCTGCAACGGCATCTTCTCGAAAGGCAAGCCAGGACGCAGCAAATGCAGCAACGATATCAGCCCCAAAGAACTGGGGCTCCTTATATCCGCCATAAGAATCAACCCGGACAAAACCATAGCAAGCTGATGAAACGGATTCTGACCTTCGTCCTGCTGTCTTTCGCGGCAGCGACTGCATATGCGCAGGCAGTGCGCATCGACATCACCCCTTCCGGCGAATACATGTTCGCACAGCGGGACACCTGCCAGCTGTTCATGAGCGTCTACGACCCTGCTCCGGAGAGCGACACCCGCTTCAAAGGGAAGGCCAAGCCCGCCATCCTGTTCATTTTCGGCGGAGGATTCGTCTCTGGCGACCGCAATTCCAGGGCTTACCTTCCCTGGTTCCGGGCATACACTCAGAACGGCTATAAGGTAATAACCATCGACTACCGCCTCGGGCTCAAAGGCGCCGGAAACGTAGGCGTAGGCAACGTGGGGACGATCTACAATGCCATACAGATAGGCGTCGAAGACCTCTTCAGCGCAACCACCTTCATTATCGACAATGCCGAAGCCCTCGGAGTGGACCCTGCGAACATAGTCGTGAGCGGTTCTTCTGCCGGCGCCATGATAGCGATGCAGGCAGAATGGCATATTTGCAACCGCAGCGGCCACGCAGCCATGCTTCCGGAACGATTCAACTATGCGGGAGTGATGCCTTTCGCCGGGGCCATCCTTTCCCGTGAAGGCAAGATCAAATACGACAGAGAACCCGCCCCCACACTCTTCTTCCACGGCACGGCCGACAGGATCGTCACCTACAGGAGCATCAAATTCTTCAAGGACCGTTTCCAGGGAGCAGATCCCCTCTCGGAGATTTTCGCGAAGAACGGCTACAACTACAGCATATACCGTTTCGACGGAAACCAGCACGAGATTGCCAGCGCCTTCCTGAACACATTCCAGGAGCAGCTCCGCTTCCTTGAGACCAATGTCATAAAGGGCGAAAAAAGGATCGTTGACGCAACTGTCAACGACCCTTCTATTCAAGTGTGGAAGGTAAATTCCACAAAGGAACTCTACAAGAACAACTAGGCTGTCAGTTTGTCCAGCACCAGTTTCACAAGCTCGTTGACGCGAGGCTTGTAGTCGGTGTTGGCATCTTTGAGATAGCGGTGGGCTATCGCCGCGCAAACCGTAATGGCATCGTGGCCGAGTTTGCGGGCCATTCCGGCAAGGGCTGAGCCTTCCATCTCGAAGTTGGTGATTCTGTATCCCTTGTATTCGAACTTCTCGAAGTCCTCGAGCATATCAGGCATAGCAAGCCCCTGACGGACGACGCGCCCCTGGGGGCCGTAGAATCCTGATGCGGACACTGTCATACCCTTCACGGTGCAGTCCTCGAAGAGCTTGATAAGCTTTTCGGATCCGCGCACGAAATAAGGATCCGGCAGGTGCTTGTTCCACTTCACCGCCTTCTTGAAGGCTTCCTCGAAGTCGAGGAGGGCGATTTCGTCGCGCCCATCATACCAGTTCATAAGGCCGTCGCAGCCTACAGATATATGGCTGAGGATGAATGAACCAAGCGGAATATCGGGCTGAATGGCGCCGCAGGTGCCTATACGCACTATGGTAAGAGTACGATGTTCAGGCTTTACCTCACGTGTTTTGAAATCGACGTTCGCAAGTGCATCCAGCTCTGTCATGACTATATCGATGTTGTCGCAGCCGATGCCGTGCGAGAGGGCTGTCACCCTCTTGCCGTGGTACATGCCGGTAGCAAATGCGAATTCGCGGGACTGCCCCTTTGCCTCGATGCTGTCGAACAGGGGTTCAAACATCTTGACCCTGTCAGGGTCGCCGAATACGATAACGGTATCCGCAAGCTCTTCAGGCTTGATGTGGATGTGG
>CAMNAD010000037.1 GCA_946530505.1 uncultured Bacteroidales bacterium | reverse complement strand
AATTATGCCGTCCACCAGAAGATCCTTGAGCCAGCCGTCCACCATCACGGATGCAACCAGGTCTCCGAACTTGCCCACCAGCCAATCTATCCAGTTCATAGGATATTGCCCGAGAGTGAAGGTTGCTGTGAAGATGAGATATAATATGGCTATGAAGATGGGGAACGCCAGCCACTTGTTGGTGACGACGGCATCTATCTTGTCCGTAATTGTTAGCTTCGACGTGGATTGCGCCCTGGTGTATGTCTCAGTGAGGGCCCCCTGGATGAAGGCATACTTGGCGTCCACGATGGCGGACTCGGAATTGCTCCCGAGTATGCGTTCGATGCGCTTCTGCTCTTCGTCGCAGGCGGCGAGGGCTTCGTCTCCGACTGCGCACGCGCTTATGGTCTTTATTACTTCCGAATCATCTTCCAGCGCCTTGATGGCCAGATAGCGGGTGGAGTAGCGGGCACGAAGGTCGGCGTCGCGCTGGAGTATCAGTTTGATGCGGTCGATGCTATGCTCGATTTCGGCGCCATGATTGATGTGGATGTGGCGGGCGAGCTTCGGGGAATGCTGCTCGTACATCGCGATAACGGTGTCGAAAAGATCGGGGATTCCCCTGCCGTCGCGGCATACAGTAGGGCAGACCGGCATGCCGAGCAGGTATCCCAACTGCCGGATGTCGATGCTGTCGCCACGGGCCTGAAGTTCGTCGTACATGTTCAGGGCCATCACGACCGGCAGGTTCATGTCGATGAGCTGAGCGGTGAGATAGAGGTTGCGCTCAATGTTGGAGGCATCCACCACGTTCAAAACGACGTCCGGCGTTTTCTCAAGAAGGTTCTTGCGGACGTAGAGTTCTTCCGGGCTGTAAGCCGAGAGGGAATATGTGCCGGGGAGGTCGACCAGGGTGATCTTGTAACCCTTGAACTCGAACTTGCCTTCCTTTGCGTCGACCGTGACACCGCTGTAGTTGCCGACATGCTCGTGAGAGCCGGATGCTATGTTGAAAAGGGATGTCTTTCCGCAATTGGGGTTTCCCACGAGGGCAACGCGAATGCTGTGGCCGCGTTCTTCGGCAAGTTCGGAAATCTCCCTGTCCAGAATGGCCGGGAGAGACTCTCCGGCATGTTCTGCCGCGATATGCTGTTTGGCCTCTTCTTCGCTGATGACCTCTATCTTGGAGGCTTCTTCGCGGCGGAGCGATACTTTATATCCGAGTATTTCGTATTCGATAGGGTCCTTGAGGGGGGCGTTGAGAATCACCCGTACGGATTTTCCGCGGATGAAACCCATCTCTATCAGGCGTTTTCGGAAACTTCCGTGGCCTGCGACCTTTGCTATTACGGCCTTTTCGCCGGTTTTAAGTTCTGAAAGTTGCATTGTACCTATTGACGATGCAAAGTTATGGACTTAATTCAAGTGCGTCAATCCCTAATAATTGGTATTTTATTTGCAGTAATGATGCGCGTTATGGCAGAAGAAATAAAAGCATCCAAACGCATTCAGACATCGTTTCTGAACGCCGCCGAGCATAAGGCTCTTGTATGGCTGGCAGCACGTCAGCCGAAATGGGTGACATCCAACACCCTTACCTGGATAGGAATCATTGGTTCTGTTATCATCGCAGCCGGATACATACTCTCGAACCTCAACATAAACTGGCTGTGGCTGGCCTCCTTCGGGTTCATAGTAAACTGGTACGGAGATTCCCTGGACGGCAATCTTGCCCGATACAGAGGTACGCAGAGACCCATCTACGGCTACTACCTCGACCATACCGTCGATGCCATCAACGAGATACTCATGTTCATGAGCATAGGCATTTCTTCCCTGCTCAATATCTGGATCGCCGTGGCGGGGCTCATCCTTTATCTGCTCCTCACACTGAACGTGAGCATGAACGCGCATCTTAAGAAGGAGTTCAAACTGACATATGCGAAGCTTGGCCCCACCGAACTGAGGCTCATCCTCATAATAGTGAACACACTGTTCATCTTCATCCGCCCCCTGCGCGAGTATTCGCAGGATGTGCGCATTTTCGGGCACGACTTCACATTCGGCGCTTTCGACTACATAGGCGCGGTAATCGTGGCGATGCTCGCGCTCGTCTACGTGGTGACCATCCTGAAGGATCTGGACGAATATGCCAGGATGGATCCTCCGAAGCCCTGGAACGGCTGATGGGTCTGATTACCATAGAAGAACTTGAACGGCTCGCTCCGGTATTCCGTGGGAAAGCCGGCAACGCTTTTGCGCGCTGGCTGCTGAAGTTTCTCAAAGTCCAGAAAATCAGCGATATATATGACACCCTCACGGCCCATTCGGGGCCAGAGTTCGCCCGTGCGGTGAACGAAGCCGCAGGGCTGCGTTATACCGTGGACGGGCTCGCGCGCGAGGACGCCCTGGAGCACTTCCGCAGTGTACTTCCGGAAGGACCGTTCATCACCATCAGCAACCATCCCATCGGGAGCCTGGACGGCACCATCCTCATAGACTTCTTCGGGCATCTGCGGGAGGATTACAAGTATATGGTGAACGAGATTCTCTGGCGGCTGGAACCATTGCGGACCAACCTGATACGCGTGACGCCCAACGGGAATATCCTGGCACCGCCCACTGCCCAGAGCATTGCGGGAGTACGGGAGGCTCGCGAGCACCTCGATGCCGGCGGCGTGCTGGGGCTTTTCCCCTCCGGGGCGGTGTCGGACCTGAAACTCGGCAGACGGCCGGAAGGGGAGCCGCGCGTCCGTGACCGGGAGTGGCAGATGAGCATCATCCGATTCATCGCCAAGGCCGGAGTACCCGTGCTGCCGGTGCGTTTCCTGGACGGGAACTCGCGCTTCTACTATTCCCTTGGCCTTATAGACTGGAGGGTGCGCCTGCTTCGACTCCCCTCCGAAATGCTGAACAAGGCGGGCAAGACCATACGCCTTGCCGTCGGCCCTGTAATCAGCCCCGAAAAAATAACGGAGGCCGCAAATCTGCAGGACCTCCGTAGCTTCCTTCGCGCCAGCGTCTATTCTCTGTAGTTTATTCCGCCAGGCAGGAGTCCATTATTTCTTTGATAGCGGCCTTGTCGAGGTTCTGGCCGATGAAAACTATCTTCTGCATGCGGTCGCCGTAGGCAGGGTCCCAGTCGCGCCGGAGCGTCTCGTCGGTTTCAAGCATCCTGCTCAGCTGGTCTTTGGGCATCGCGGCATACCAGAGGCCGGCCTCGCGCAGGCTCTTCTGCACACCTGCCTGCTCAAAGAGGTAGCACTTGTCGATATCGCTGGAGAAGTAGCAGAGCCCCTTGGCGCGGATGATATTGGCAGGCCAGAGGCGTCCTACCGCATAGTCGAACTTGTTCAGGTCGAGTGCCGGGCGTGCGCAGTACACATAGGTGCCGATGTTGTATTCTTCCACCTCGCCTCCTTCGTGATGGTGGTGATGTTCATGCCCGTGCTCGTCATCGTCATCATCATCGTCTTCGTCGTGATGATGACCTTCGACTTCCGCGATCCATGCGGCCGAAGTTGCCACCTTCTCGAAATCGAACTTGCCGGTATTTATCAGTTTGTCCAGGTCCACGTCGCCATAGTCGCATTCAATGATTTCCACGCCGGGATTCAAGGCCTTGACTATCTGCTTGACGCGCTCGAGTTCTTCGGGTTTGACCTCCGACGCCTTGTTGAGCAGCACTATGTTGCAGAACTCGATCTGCTCGATCACCAGACGCTCGAGGTCTTCCTCGCCAATGTCCTCTTTCTGGAGTGCATCGCCGCAGGCGAACTCGCTCTGCATGCGCAGGGCGTCCACCACCGTTACTATGCAGTCCAGTCTGGGGTTGATGAGTTGCTTGGGACCGAGCTGGGGCACTGAGCAGATGGTCTGTGCGATGGGGCCCGGTTCGCAGATGCCGCTGGCTTCGATCACTATGTAGTCGAACTTGTCCATCTTGCAAAGTTCGGACAACTGGGCCACGAGGTCCATCTTCAGCGTGCAGCAGATGCAGCCGTTCTGCAGCGCCACCAGCGAATCGTCGGTACTGCCCACGATGCCACCCTTCTGGATGAGGTCGGCGTCGATGTTGACTTCGCCTATATCATTGACTATCACGGCGAACTTGATGCCGCGCTTGTTGGTGAGTATACGGTTCAGCAGCGTTGTCTTGCCGCTTCCGAGGTAACCGGTCACGAGGAGGACCGGAATCTGTTTTTCTTCCAAATTTATTGTCATTTTGTCAATCCTTCTTCTTTTTACAAATCTACTTTAAAAACCGCAAACTTTGTTCCAAGAATAGATTATATTTGCATATGAAACCTTTACGACTCCTTATCCTTGCAGTCCTGCTGGCTTTCGCAGCCTCCTGCAACCGCACAATCCCCGCAGTTTCCTGGACATCAGAAATCGGTCACACCCTTTGGCGCGGAGAACGCACAGGCATCATCGCGAGCCTGAACAGCGATTCTGCAATAAGCGGACTCAAGGCGGAAGTCACCGGCCTGCCCTTCGCCGAAGCGCACTTCCTTACATACGTTACGGGAGATATCCTGGAAGAACAATACAATCAGTGCGGATGGAGGAAAAACAAGAAAGAGTGGGATTCGCTGCGAGTGGCCGACCGCATCGGCGACGAGAAGACGGTCGATGTCGTTCCCGGCACGGCGCAGCCTGTCTGGGTCAGCGTCAAAGTTCCCTACGGATGCAAGCCGGGGCACTATGAGGGAGTGCTTAAACTCCGCGCACGCGGGATGAAAACGGTCAGACTTCCCTTCGGATTCAACGTTGCCGAGCGCGACCTTCCGGAGCCCGGCGGGCACAGTTTCCATCTCGACCTCTGGCAGAATCCCTATTCCGTGGCCCGATATCACGGCGTGGAGCCCTGGAGCGAGGAGCACTTCAGGCATCTGGAGCCCGTGATGAAACTGCTTGCAGATGCAGGGCAGAAGGTCGTTACCGCTACCATAATAGACCGTCCCTGGAACGGCCAGACCGAGGATGCCTTCGGATCGATGGTAGTCAAGACGCGTAATGCCGATGGCAGCTGGGCCTATGACTATTCCGTATTCGACCGCTGGGTGGAATTCATGACGGGGCTCGGCATAGACAAGCAGATCAACTGCTACACCATGATTCCCTGGAAGCTGACCTTCGACTACATCGACGCCGAATCCGGGCAGACACGCTTTGTCACAGCCCCCGCCGACAGCCCTGAATACAAGGACTACTGGCAGCCCTTCCTCCGCGATTTCGCTACGCACCTGCAGCAGAAGGGCTGGTACGACAGGACCTGCATAGCGATGGACGAGCGTCCCCTCGACGCGATGAAGGCCTGCCTCGCCGTTGTCCGCGAAGCCGTTCCGGACTTCAAGGTGGCCCTTGCCGGATCTTTCCACGAAGAGATCCAGGAGCAGATACACGACCTCTGCGTCACATCGCGCGAGCCCTATCCCGACGAGATCATAGAAGCGCGCCGCTCCAAGGGAATGGTCAGCACCTACTACACCTGCTGCGCCGAGAAATACCCCAACACCTTTATCGCCTCCGACACCAACGACGGCATCTGGATCGGCTGGTATGCGCTTGCAGGGAATTTCGACGGATATCTGCGCTGGGCCTACAATTCCTGGACGGCAGACCCCGTGAACGATGCCCGCTTCCGCAGATGGCCTGCCGGAGACTGCTATATGGTCTACCCTGACGGATGCAGCAGTGTCCGTTTCGAAAGGCTTGTGGAGGGCATACAGGACTACGAAAAAGCCTCTCTCCTCCGCAAGGAATGGAAAGAGGCCGGGGATACCTTGCGTCTGCAGGCTCTGGATGCCGCCTTGGACCTTTTCACCATCCCCCGTCTGGGAGATGAAGGCCCCGAACATGCCATAGCCGAGGCCCGCAAAGCCATTGAACTCTAATCGGCAAATGCGTAGCTGAAACCTTTCTGCCTGTTCCAGGCCCCGCGCGTGAAATCGGGGATCTCGACAGGGGCACTGCCGTTTGCGATGGAGATCGCCCCCAGTTCGCCCAGGCAGCACCACTCTGCAAGATCGTACACATCCATGTCGAGCGGCAGTCCGTTCGTGAGGCAGTACACCAGGCGATAGTCCATTATGAAGTCCATTCCTCCGTGGCCGCCGACTTCCTTGGCCATGGCCTCGAGTTCAGGAGTGAGGATAGGGCTGCGATATTTCTCGGTAAGCGCCTGCATAACCTCCTTGGTGACGGGGCGGTGAGAGTTCAGGTTCTCATGGTCGGGAGCCCCCTCCTGCCTGTCCGGACGCAGGCTATACTGCTGGACCGGATATTTTGCGGCATATCCTTCAGTGCCGACCACCTGGTACATACGGTTGTAGGGACGCGGTGTCATCACGTCGTGCTCTATCAGAATGGTGTTTCCCTTTTCGGTAGTTATCATCGTCATAGTCTCATCTCCGTTCTGGAATTCCTCGGGATCGTGCCCGCGCTCCTTCCACAGCTTCTTGCCTACAACAGAACGGGTTTCCATCGCGGTCAGGGTCTTCATACGGTCGCCCCTGTGAATGTTCATCACCTGGCATACAGGGCCTAGACCATGCGTAGGATAAATGTCTCCCTTATGCCCGGCATTGAAATCGAGGCGCCAGGAGTGCCAATACTCGTCCCAGAACTCGTCGAGACTGTGATGATAGGCCCCTTCTGTATGGATGATTTCCCCGAATAGGCCCTGCTGAGCCATATTCAAGGTGGTGAGTTCAAAGAAATCGTAGACGCAATTCTCCAGCATCATGCAATGCAGGCGCTTGCTTTCGGCCATATTGACGAGGGCCCAGATTTCTTCCAGCGATGTCGCGGCAGGGACTTCAATGGCGACATGCTTTCCGTGTTCCATGGCATAAAGAGCCATAGGCGTATGAGTCTTCCAGTCGGTAGCGATGTAAACCAGATTGATGTCTTCACGCTCGCAAAGCTGCTTCCAGACTTCTTCGCTGCCACTGTATCCTGCCGGTTCGGGACGGCCGTGTTTTGCCGTAATCGCCTTACATTTGGCAACGTTCTCATCCTCCACATCGCAAAGAGCTACGATTCTTGTCTGAGGAAGATAGCAAAAACGCTCCACGGCTCCAGGGCCGCGCATACCGAGCCCGATGAAGCCTACCCGCACCGTGTCGATGGGGTCGAGGGCCAGTCCAAGGACATCCTGCTGTCCGGCAGGGCGGGCCGGAGTCTTAACGTGAATCAGATGGCTCTTGGGAGCGCATGCCGCTATTGACAGTACGGCAAATAGAATGATGGCTGTTTTTTTCATTATACTTTCAAATAAACTTTCTTTTTATGCAAAAACCAGAGGAAGAGCCAGCAAACTGCCACATAGCCCACAGCAAGAATCACTTTTGCTACAGGTTCCGGGCACAGGCCGGCAAGGCCGCCGAAGAAAAAGCGGTTGACCGAAGAGAAAGGAATGATCCTCTGCGCAAAATAAATGGTAATGGAATTCAGCCCTATTACCTGGAAAAATGGAGTCCATCCGGTCCATCCTTTTACGTCAATTATCCAGTAGAATACCGCGAACATCGCGACGGAATAGGCCCCTGCTACAAGCACGAATGAACTGGTCCAGAGTTTCTTGTTGATGGGAAACCAGTTGTTCCACAAAAGCCCGAGGCCGAGCATTACCGCCGCGGCGCACAACATTTTGAGCGTTTTGTGACTCACGTCCGGCTTGCGCACGAAATCGCCGGTGAACTGGCCGAGCATTGCTGTCACTATGGCAGGGAATGTCGACAAGATTCCTTCCGGATCGAAAACACCCTGTTTAAGAAGGTGTGACGGCATTATCATACGGTCGACATATCCTACTATATTCCCCTCCAGGCTCAGCGCAGAGGCTCCGGCAGCATCCGGCGCAGGAATCATCAGCAGCAGATTGTAAGCCACCAATATCGCGACAGCTATGATGATTCTGCCCAGCCGGCTGCAATACATGTAGATGAGCGCGGCAAACATCCATGCCAGGCCTATTCTTGCCAGCACGCTGGGGATGCGCACATTGGCGAGATCAAGATCCAGCACGTGATTATACACCAGACCGAGAAGAACCAGGATGAGTCCCCTGCTGAACACCCTCTTGAGGAGAGCCGGTCTGCCATCCTCCGTGCAGCGCTTGGCAGCAGAGAAGGGGAAAGTCATTCCGGAAATGAAAAGGAAGAGAGGGAAGATGGTGTCGTGATGTGCAAATCCGTTCCAGTCTACATGCCGCATCTGTTGGGCGATGAAACTGTCCGCTCCCCCAGGAAACAGCCCGCAAACAGCCGTGACAAGCCCTGCAAAGCCCATGATGAACATCATATCAAACCCTCTCAGGGTATCGATAGACAGTAAACGCTGCTTGTTCATGATTGATATCCGCTATCGAGAGTATTGACAAATCCGGGATCCACGTAATTGTAGAGGCTCGCGCAGACATCGGCGGAGAAGCGCATGGCGGTTTCCACCATGGAAGCCCAGCGCTCCACCGACAGACGCTGCAGGTCTTCGTTTACGAAACCGTTACGCACTATCGAATATATTATGCCTGCATTGAAGTTGTCGCCCGCCCCTATGGTCGACACTATAGAACCTGCAGGAGCTACGGGGAAGGAAGCGCGGATTCCGGGAGAGAACACCTCGGCATCCTCTGCTCCGCGCGTGCAGATGAAATTGGCACACAGGGGAGCGATCTTCTCCTCGTAGACCTTCGCGGCATCGGATGTGCCGTAAAGGGATTCAATGTCCTCGGAGGATCCGCGGACTATGCTGGCGAGGGCGATGTTTTCTTCTACCGTGACGGCACTGACAGGATGGTTCTTGCGGAAGTTGATATCGTAGTAGATCGTTGCACCGGCCTCCTTCGCCTTCCGGATGAATGCCTTTGTCTGCGGGCCGGTGGCCTCGCTGACAGCGAAGAATGAGCCGAAGATGGCAATATCCGAAGGACCTACGGGCGTATCCGGGATTCGGAAACGAGGGATGTCCTTATCGCGAAAAAATTCGTAGCGGGCATTGTTTCGCTCGTCCAGGAGGGCCAGGGAAAGCGTACTCTGCCCTCCGGAGCGTTGGATACCTTCGATTCCCACATTGTTGGCCCGCATGAAGTCTGTAACCAGGTCGGCGACGTAGTCGTCGCCCACCTGCGATTCCATAAGCAGCCGAACCTCCGGAAACTGAACCCCTACCGTGCGTCCAAGGGAAATCATGGAGTTGAATACCGACCCTCCGGGAACCGCCGCCTGCGGCTGATTCTGTCTGAATACAATATCCAGAACCGTTTCTCCTATTCCGATTATTTTCCTTGACATCGCCGGTAAATGTTTGGTTTCATCAAATTTCGGAATTTTTTCTGAATTACAAATGTTATCTTTGCGCCCAATTCAAACAAAGCTTGGTTTTGGCACAAAATATAGACAAAAACCGCAGGCGTATTATCGGGATCCTCGCCGGATTCGTAGCAGGTGTTTCATACGGGACCAATCCGCTTTTCGCCAAGCCCCTTCTGGACAGCGGAGTTCCGGTTCTCGTCATGCTCTTTTTCCGTTACGGCATTTCCGCATCCATCCTCTCGGCATGGATGCTGGCGAAACGGGAGCAGTTCAGGGTCAAAGGCAACGAAATCGCCCTGCTCGCCCTTCTGGGCATCCTCTTCGCCTGCAGCAGTCTGTTTCTATTCTTCTCCTACGAGTTCATCCCTTCGGGGCTGGCTACGACGCTGGTGTATCTCTATCCGGTGTTCGTGGCCCTCATCATGGTCTTCCTGCGCTTCTATCCCAGCTGGCAGACCTGGCTTTCCATTGTCGCCACCTTCGGGGGCATCCTGCTGCTGTCGAGTCCGTCACAGGGGGCATCCATCAGGATCCCCGGCATCATCCTGGCAGTCGCATCGGCCCTGAGCTACGCGTTTTACCTCGTCATCGTGAACCGCAGCAAGCGCATCAAGAACGTCTCCGAACACACGCTGACTCTTTATGCGTTGCTCACGGGCACAATCCTGTTCGCCACCATCAGGGCCATCCAGGGCGGCAGCATTACGGAGGGAATCGACAGCGCCTCCGACTGGGGCAATCTAATCGGCCTTGCAATCGTGCCGACCATGATTTCGCTCCTCACGCTGGCGGTATCCTCCCGTTATATCGGCCCCACAAAGACCTCCATCCTGGGTGTGTTCGAGCCGCTGACGGCAATAATGATAGGAACTCTCCTGTTCGGAGAGCCCCTGACTGTCAGAATGGGTATAGGCGTAGCCGTCTGCATCGGCGCCGTGGTATTCATGATACTCCGGCCCGGAAAACAGAATTAACGGCGTGCGCGACACAACCACATTGCGCTCGTAATTGTATCTTATGGGCCATCCTGAAGGAAGATGTATTACCAATGCCGAGTAATCATCGAGGGTGGCCTTGAAATCCAGATCCTTGAAAGCAGATTCGGTCGCAGTATTCAGATCGAAGGATTCGTCTTTGACTATGGCCGATGCCGCGCTCCCTTGGAAATCAATAGTTTATGATGATAGACTTGTCGAACTCGCTGTCCTTGTCATCTCCCTTGATGTCCACTTGCACGATGCGTCCATGGGCATCTTTCTTATACTCGAAGGAGAAAGTGATATCTGCGTAGAAATCCTCCTTATATGTTGCTGGAAGATGTGC
Source organism: uncultured Bacteroidales bacterium (assembly GCA_946530505.1). Lineage (GTDB taxonomy): Bacteria > Bacteroidota > Bacteroidia > Bacteroidales > UBA932 > Cryptobacteroides. Next base: position 1,080 of record CAMNAD010000037.1, on the reverse strand, counting down.
GCTGTTTTTACCGGTAAGATTCCATCGTGAATAATCTGGAAGTATTGATTCATAGATATATAGAATGGGATCGACCTTGTCTGCGAACGGATTGGACTCCTTTCCGTAAGTTACTGTGACTTTATATGGCCCAATCTCTGAACTTTGATTCAATTCCACGAGGTCTCCGCCACTCCATGTATATTCGTTAGTGAGATCTGTTTTTGGCCCGGTCACCTTATATGAAGCGAGCCTATCTCCGTTATAAGCCAAATACTTTGTATAGTCACCTTCAATTGCTTTCGTCAGGTTCCCGCCACCATCGAATTCAAGAGTATAATTATACGGGCCAGTAACTGACAGGGCTCCGGGAGTCATGAGTTCCCAGCATCTGGTTGCGTAAGCAACTGACGCGCTGTAATCGAAATCCATAAGTTCGACTTGTTTGAGCGTAGCCTTCCCGTCTTTTAGCGTATACATCTCATAAACGGTTTTTATGACACGACCATCCGGGCCGTATGTGGGAGTAACGACATCCTTTGCATAGGCCTTGCCTCCGGAAAGGTTCAAAACCTGATAACTACGAACAACGGAAGCAGAACTGTCCGTTGTAGTATCATCTTTAGTGCATGAAATAACGGTCAGGGACAAAAGCGCAGAAGCGAATAATATAACTTTTTTCATATAACAGCTAAATCAATTATTACTATGCTAACAGTTTGCAAAGATAATCATTATTTAAAAAACGGACTTCGGAGGCCGAAGGCCGACAAGGGGGTGCTCGAGGGGATCCCCCCTCGTTAAACAGCCGCTTGCGCATGCAAGCGCTATCGGAACAGAAATAGCCCGGCGCAAAGCGTCGGGCTATTTCTGTGGAGATAAAGAGATTCGAACTCTTGACCCCCTGCTTGCAAAGCAGGTGCTCTACCAACTGAGCTATACCCCCAGGATTTCAAGTAGGCCCGCGCGGAGTTGAACCGCGGACCTCCACATTATCAGTGTGGCGCTCTAACCAACTGAGCTAAGAGACTATATAATAATGAAAGAAAAGTACAGCAGCAAAGTCCGCAAGGACTTCTTCGAGCGTCTCACAACCTGTCG
>CAMNAD010000036.1 GCA_946530505.1 uncultured Bacteroidales bacterium | reverse complement strand
ACTGCGTAGATGTCAAGGGAATGGTATACGCCGCGTATGGAGTGGCGAACTGGACTCCAGTCCTTTGAGGCAGCCAGGACAGTTCCTTTTTCCGGCGCAAATCCTCGGGCAAATTGATTTTCATGTCGACAGGCTCGGACGAGAAATTGCAGACGACCAGCGTGGCGTCTGCTTTTCTTTTGCGCGGCAGGCGCTTGTAGCGCAGGAAGGCGAAATGCTTTTCGGGATCGAAACCATACAAAATGGAATTGCACCAGCACAGGTCGTAAACCTCACCGTCCCGGAACTGGGGGAGATCCAAAAAGGACAGAAGCCTTCTGTATTCTGCAAGTATGTCAGCTTCTCCGGCACCCAGGCCCTTTCCGCTGCGTACGAAACGGTGCAGATGCTTCAGTTGCTCCGGGCTGGTCCAATTGAAAATGGATGTCCTTCCTTCGGTGCCTTCGGAGGCGTCCGTTCCCACTTCCTGCCCGGCGTAAATCATGAAAGACGCACCGTTGAAAAGCGCTCCGGCTGCCAGGGCGGGAAAGGCCTTGCGGGCATCTCCCGCAAAAAAGGGAGAGGCAAAGCGCTGTTCATCGTGGTTTTCAAGGAAGTTGAGCATATTGGGCTGCAGGTCCTGAAGGAACTGCCAGTTGCGAGTGAGGTTGCGGGCGGAGGCTCCATTGCAGATAATCGCGCGTACATGGTCGTAAAACCCGGATTTGTCGTACAACAGGTCGAAGCCCAGCTCCTTTATGAAGCGACGGTAATTGTTCCTGTCGTACACTTCACCTATGAACAGCATCTCCGGATAAACCCTGCGCACCTCTGCGATCAGCCATTTCAGGAATTCGGGAGGCACCATCTCGACCATATCGCAACGGAAACCGTCCACGCCTTTCGAAGCCCAGAATAGCAGGATTTCCAACATCTTGCCATATGTGTCCGGATGGGAGTAATCCACCTTCAGGGTGTCGGTCCAGTCATAATCGCAGTAGTTGCATTTCGGCAGGTCCCGGCAGTCCGGACTGACATGATTGGGCACATAGTCGATTATGACCTTGAGTCCGGCTTTGTGAGTTCGGCCTACTAGCTTCTCGAACTCGTCCATTCGAGCCTCAGGCCTGTCTGCAAGATAAGGATTTACATCGTGGTAATCCTCTATGGAATAGGGAGATCCGGGATCACCCTTCACAAAGGGCTTCCCGCTCGCATGACGGATTACTCCGGTATACCATACAGCGGTGACGTTCAGGGATTTAAGATAAGCGAACGCCTTCGCGTCCCATTCCGAGAATTTGCCTTTGCCCCAGATTCTGGGAAGGACCTGATATATTACTTCCATCTGCGCTTGAATTCAGAAACGGTAATGGCGGTTGCAACGGAAACGTTCAGCGATTCCGAACCTCCGCCGAAAGAGGGTATCGTGAGCCGGCAGTCACACTCAGCGGCAACCTCCCGGCTGATGCCGTTGGCTTCGTTGCCCATTACTATCAGGCCTTCACGGGTGAGTTCGGATGCGTAAATGTCGCTGCCGTCCAGGAAGGTGCCGAAGACGTGCAGGCCGGCGGCGCGGAACTCCTTGCATTTCTCCACTATGTCGCAGTAAATCAGCTTCTTGCGGAAGATCGCGCCCATCGACGCCTGAACCACCTTCGGATTATATACTTCGACGCTGTCAGGAGAGGCGAATACACAGTCCACTCCGAACCAGTCGGCAATGCGGAGGATGGTTCCCATATTGCCCGGATCCCTGACGGCATCCAAGGCTATGCAAAGCCCGCCTGGGGTATGACTTGCAGGGGCAGGCTTGCGTACTACAGCAATCACGGGAGAAGGGGAGCTCATTGTACTTATGCGCTCCATCACCTTGTCGCCAACCTCGTCTCTTCTGATTATGCGTACTATTCCGAAACCGGATGCTTCCGCTTCTGCCACAAGTTTTTCTCCTTCTACCAGAAAAAGGCCGGACTCGTCGCGAAACTTCTTTTCGTGAAGGAAGCGGATCTGCTTCAACTCGTTATTGCTGATAGTTTCCATTAGTGCAAAAATACATTCTAGGACAGACAAAAACAAATAATTGTTATATTTGTAAGAATATGAGAAAATCTTTCCTGCTTGCCGCAATCTGCATTCTGTCTTTCTCGTGCAGCACCACACGGGTGCTGGAAGAAGGGCAGTACCGGCTGGAGGAAAATACCGTTACAATTATAGGAGACCAGGATTTAAACAGCAACGAAATCAGCAATTACATCCGTCAGGGAGACGAAAGCGGCGGTCTGCTTGGTTTCAACCCTTTTCTGTACGTGTACAACTGGTCCAGGAAAGACGGCCTGTGGCATAAATTGGGCACGGCGCCAATCGTTTATGACGAAGGTGCCGTTGGAACTTCCATCACCAATATCACCAACAGATTGAGATATCTTGGTTATTACGATGCCAAGATAGATACGGCAACGGTCAAGCACAGGAAGAAAATCCGTGTCGAATACATTGTCACTCCGGGAGACAGGCATCTTATCGAAGAGATTCAATACGAAATTCCGGAATACGAACCTTTCACAGTCGATTTCTATGCGGATACCGCCTTTGTTTCGGCTTCTCTGAAAGGGAACTTCCTATCTGAACAGCTTCTGGAACAGGAGACCATCCGTTCCGCTTCGAGGATGAGGGACCTCGGTTACTATTCCCTCAGCCGGAACAACTACTCTTTCGAGGCGGATACCGTCGGCGGGCATACCATTCTGAAATACCGCGTCCGCGAATATGAGCGCAGCCAGTCGGCGTCCAGCGCTGTTCCTCTGAACAAATACACTGTGGGGAAGGTCTCGATTACAATTCCGGAGGATCTCAAATTCCGCAAGTCCGTCCTTAAAGGGCTGAATACCGTTAAACCGGGCAGTTTCTACAGTGAGAGCAGCGTCGCCACCACATACAACAGGTTATCCGCACTCAAACTGTTCAGCGGTGTCGCCGTCGAGATGACTCAGACCGACAGCAGCAAAGTGGACTGCAGCATCAACCTTACGCGGTCCCCGATGCAGGGTTTCAAGGTTAATCTCGAAGGCTCCAGCAATTCATCCGGGCTTATGGGGATTTCGCCTCAGCTCAGCTATTTCCACAAGAATATCTTCCACGGGGGAGAATGGCTTACGCTTGGCTTCAACGGCGACTTCCAATTCAAGCTGAACGACGATACCAAAGCGACTGAATATGGTATTTCCGCCGGCGTCAGTTTCCCGCGTTTCCTGGGCCTGCCTTACAGCATGTTCCGGCGTTCCGCCATTCCCAGGACCGAATTCAATGTTGCCTTCAACCATCAGAACAGGCCCGAATATACCCGGAACATTGTATCGATCAATTACGGGTATTCCGGAACCAGCAGACACAATATTACTTATCAGCTTTATCCGCTGCGCGCCAATTTCGTGAAACTATACGGGCTCGATGCAGCCTTCAGCAAAAAACTCTCGAACAATCCCTATATGCGCTATTCCTATCAGGACCACCTTGATGCGGGCATAAGTGCAGTTCTTTATTTCAATTCGAGTTCCGAAATCGTTCCCAAGGGGAATTATCATTTCCGACGCCTAAGCATCGACCTTTCAGGGAATGTTCTGAGTCTCTTCAACAATTGGATGAGCTCCAATGCTGACGGGTCCTATTGCATAGGAGGTTCTCCTTATGCACAATATATAAGAGGCGAGTATTCTTTTGGACGCACCTGGCGCTTCGGATCCAAGGACGGCAATGCGATAGCCACGAGATTCCTGGCAGGGGCAGGCTACGCCTACGGCAACTCCTCCGCCCTGCCTTTTGAGAAGCAGTTCTACGCTGGTGGTGCAAGCAGTATGCGCGGCTGGCAGGCGAGGGCGCTTGGCCCGGGATTCTCGGAGATGGACGATGCCTTCATCATTCCCAGCCAGACCGGCGACCTGAAATTGGAAATGAACCTGGAATACAGATTCAGGGCTTTCTGGAAGCTGGAAGGCGCCTTGTTCGTCGATTTGGGAAACGTATGGAATCTGCAATACGAAAATACTCCTGCAGGCAAACAGGGTGCTTTCATAATCAACGACTTCTACAACAGCTTAGCCGCCGACTGGGGCACGGGCATACGCATCAATCTCGATTTCATCCTGCTTCGCATCGATTTCGGCATGAAACTTCTGGACCCTTCACGCGAAGAAGGGAATCGCTTCGTAAAGCCCTCGGGATGGCTGCGCAGGAGTGGCAATGCCTTCCACTTCGGCATAGGATATCCATTCTAGGAATACCCAGGCTTCTTTCATTTAGTGTAGTACTTCGGCCAGCAGGCCTGTAGATATGCCTTCAGGGCATCCTCGTGCTTGTTGGAAGCGGGATGATAGAATACACGGCCTTCCAACCCTGCAGGCATAAACTCCTGATCCACAAAATGCCCCGGATAGTCGTGTGCATACTTATATCCGTCGGAGTAGCCAAGATCGGACATCAGCTTGGTAGGAGCGTTGCGGAGGTGCAACGGCACAGCCCTTGTCTTGTCTTCCTTCGCGACCTGCAGCGCCTCTTCAAGAGCCATATAAGAGGCATTGCTCTTGGGAGAGGAAGCCAGATAGACGGTACATTCTGCAAGAGGGATACGGGCCTCCGGCATTCCTATCTGATTGACTACCTGAAAAGTGGCATTGGCCAGGAGCAGGGCGTTGGGATTGGCAAGCCCAACATCTTCCGATGCGCTCAGACAAAGCCGGCGGGCGATGAAAAGCGGATCTTCGCCACCGTCCAGCATACGTGCAAGATAGTAGATAGCCGCGTTCGGATCGGAACCGCGTATGCTTTTGATAAAAGCGGAGATGATGTCATAATGCATCTCCCCGTCTTTATCGTAAATGGCAACGTTCTCGTTCAGGCAAGCCGTGACGGTTTTGTTGTCGATAATAACCTTCTTTTTCCCGGCCTGGGAGTCCACAACGAGTTCAAGAATGTTCAGCAGTTTGCGGCCGTCACCGCCTGACTGGCGGAAAAGGGCATCCGTTTCCTTGATTGAGATGTTTTTTTCCTTCAAGACCTCGTCTTTTGCAAGGGCCCTGTCAAGAAGATTCCTGAGGTCGCCGATTTCCAGACTCTTGAGCACGTAAACCTGGCATCTGGAGAGAAGGGGGGTGATGACTTCGAATGAAGGGTTTTCGGTCGTTGCACCTATCAGCACGACAGTGCCGGCTTCAACGGCTCCAAGGAGAGCATCCTGCTGAGCCTTGTTGAATCGGTGGATTTCGTCGATGAAAAGTACGGGAGCCGCACTCTGGCTGAAAATGCCTCCAGACTTGGCAGCGTCTATCACTTCGCGCACTTCCTTGACACCTGCGCTGACGGCACTGAGGGTGAAGAATTCGCGCTTGCAGGAATCTGCAATAATCCTTGCCAGTGTGGTCTTTCCGACGCCGGGAGGCCCCCAGAGAATGAAAGAACTGAGGTTGCCGCTCTCTATCATATTGCGGAGTATGCAACCCTTGCCGACCAGATGCTGCTGCCCGACATACTCATCCAGGCTATGAGGACGCAAGCGTTCGGGAAGAGGGGGAAGGAGTCCTGTCATTATTCAATCTCCTTTTTGTATGAACGGCGGCGTTTATGCTGTATGCGCTCGAACGCTTCGAAATGGTTTCTGATATTGTGGTTGTCTTCCAGTTCGGCGTTGGTTTCTGCCCATTTGACACCCATTTTCTGGTATTTGTGGAACATGTCACATACCAACAGGGCCGTAACGCCTGTCTTGCGTACATCCGCACGGGCTCCCATAAGCAGCAGCTCTGCTCCTTCGCTGTGCTTGATGAATAGAGCCTTCAGCAGATGCCACCATCCGAAGGGGAAAAGGCGCCCTCGGGATTTGATCAGAGCATCTGCCAGTGACGGCATGGTGATGCCGAATGCCACTATTTCTCCCCGCTCGTTTTCGATTGAACTGATGTATCTCAGATCCAGAATCTTGAGATAGAAGCCTATATACTTGTCGGCCAGGTTGTCCGGCAACATCGTGTACTCATACAGGTCCTTGTATGTGTCAGTTATAAGGGCAAAAAGTTTGGTCGCGTAGTCTTCTTTGCGGATGATTTTGCGGGTGACAGGGCGGATCTTGAAATTGTATCTCTGCGCAACTATATTTGCAACTCTCTCGAATTTCTCCGGGATCACATCCGGAATAGTAATCCTGTATTCCAACCAGTCCGCATCCTTCTTGAAACCCAGAGCTTCGATATGTTTTACATAATAGGGATGATTGTATATCAGAGGCATTGTGCTCTGCTGGTCGAAGCCTTCGACAAGCATTCCTTCAGGATCAAAATCGGTGAATCCGAGCGGACCCACTATGTGCGTCATGCCGTTCGCCTTGCCGAAGTCTTCCACCTTGGCGATCAGTGCTGCACTGACCTCAATGTCGTCGATTGTATCGAACCAGCCGAAACGCACCTCATCGTGCTTCCAATGTTCATTCGCCCAACGGTTTATGATGCCGGCTATCCTTCCAACAGGCTCTCCGTTCCGAAATGCCATAAACAGAACCTGTTCGCAGAAATCCGATGCTGGATTCCTGGACGGATTCAAAGTATCCATTTCATCGAAAACAAGGTTGGGAACATAATAGGGATTATGCCTGTACAGTTTTTCCGGGAAGAGGATAAACTGCCTCAGCTGCTTCTTGTTGCTTGCATCAATCTGCCTGATTTCCAGATTCATATTCAAATGGTTTCGGTACACAATACTGCGAATTTATACTTTTTTGAAAAAAAATCAAATATAAATTGCTAACTTCGTGAAGACAAACCCGAACCGCGATGAAAATCCGAGCCTGCATGACAACGATTCTTGTCCTGCTTTCAATGCAGGGCAGTCTCCGTGCGGGAGACCGCCTTTCGGCCGGATTATTCAATTCTTACAAAGGGTTCGGCATAAGCCTGGATTATGCGGCGAATGAGGATATACTGAATTCATATATTATCTATGCCGACACATACAGGATGTTCGACGGCACATACGGAGATGCCGGCCTCAAGCTGGTGTATATCCATTACAACCGGCTGAGTTCTTTCAGTTCAGAGCGTGCCTCGTTTGACCTGCTGCTCGGACCGGGAGCCAGTACAGGTTATGCAAGAGATTGGGGGACAGACAGATTAGGATTCATCTTTACTGCTGATGTCGCTGTCGCCTTTAAGGTAAGATTCATAAGAAATATAGACCTGGAACTCGGTGCCTTCGCCGAACTTGGCTTCGTGACAGGAAATAACGGGAGCCAGTTCCTGTTGAGTATGTATGACAACGGCCTTCGCCAGGCTTTTATACCTTTTCTCAAGATAATGAAAAGATTCTGATGAAACGCCTGCACGCATACATCCTCGTATTCCTGCTCAGCTGCCAGCCGCTGATAGCTGGTGGAGAGACCTTCCTGAGTCGTTTTCATCCAGGCATAGAATGGGGCTTTTCTCCGTCTTTGGCTTCGTATCATCATTTCAACTACCTTGACGAGTCGATAGGTTTCCGCATCGACGATGAAGGATGGACATACCCTGACTGCATGAATGCTTTTTTCCTGGCATCGATATCATTCGACCTTGGCCGGAAAACCGGCCTGAGCCTGTTGTCTGGCTATCACGGAGTTGACAAAGACAGAAGGATGGTGCCACTTTTACTGCGTACAGACATATACCCCAAGGGTAAAGACAGGGATGGCTTCATTTTGTTTTCAGACCTGGGAGTATCTTTACGTTCCAAGCAGATAAGCAGCAACCAGTTCCAGCTTGGTAGCGGCTATTCAATTGTTCTCACGCCGCACAGTTCACTGGTTTTCCGCCTGGGAGCCAGAATCGTGTACGACACCCCTGATGTGTGGGACCCCATAGAAGAAGAATACATTTCAGCGCGCAATATCAAGCGGAACGACGCCTGGTACTACGCGCTGAACATCGGTGTCGGCCTGTACTTCTAGAACAGGGCGTCGACTTTGGCAATTATCTCGTCTGCAGTAAGTTCGGGGCTGAGTACGAGCGAAGGCTCGAGCAGATGATATCCTTTGCCCATTGCGGCGAGCGATCCTCCGCCGGTAATGTTTAGCATAATTACATCTTCTTTGCCCACCTTGCCTTCGCGCACAGCCGTTGCAAGGGCGTGTACGGCACAGGCGGGAGCAGGGAAAATATCATATCCTTCCAGATTGCGGAACTGCAGGATCCAGTAGATAATGTCGTCATTGCTGGCGAGGAAAGTGTCTCCCTTGGAATCGACGAGGGCATCATAAAGGCCGCCGGCAATGCTGTACGGGGGCTTTCGGTTGCTCAGCACTTTTGCCAGGATGCTCTCTGCCTGACGTCTTCCGGCGTCGGGATCAAGAGCGGCAAGTTCCCTCTTTCCTGCCTGCCAGGAATCGTGCAGGAGGGTGAAAGGCTTATTCTGGGCTACAAAGATTTTCATCTTGTGGCTGCCGAAGCGGCCGTCTTCTATAAGACGGAGGTTGTTCTCCCACGCAGCGATGGCTCCAGTACCGGAACCGACCGCCTGGAAATACGCATCAGGAATGCGGCCGATAGTTTCGACAGCAGAGAGCAGGGTAGTACCCATACCATCCCTGCGTGCGACATTCTTGGCTCCGCCTTCAGCAAAATAGCGGGAATCCTGGCAAATCTTGTCGCCAAGGGCGATGGCATCGTAGTAATCCGAACCCGCCGGGCTGGCTACAAGCTTCACGCAAGGATTCAGCTTGTGCTGGAACCAAAGATCGTGACGGTTGTCCAGAGGAACGCAGATGACTATGGGGATCATATTGTCGGAGCAAACCTGCGCAAAAGCCCGTGCGGTATTGCCGGCCGACTGCACTACCAGGGTACGCTTCTCTTTCTTGTCCAGTCTGGCGCATACGCTGAATGCCTCGGTCTCCTTGAACGAGCAAGTCTGGAACTTGGCACCTATCTTGGGATTGTATCCGGAGAATGTGATATAGAGATTGTCCAGGCCAAGGAATTTTCCGAGCCCTTTGCTATGATAGGTCACAGGAGCGCAGGAATGGCGCAGGGTACGGTTGATCGGCATCCATTCTGCATATCGGTAAAGGCCTTTGAGATCGTCCCTTGGCGTGAACTTCTTGTTCTCGTAGACGGCACGGACAAGAGAGGGAGAGGACGCCTCCGGGTCGGCGAGCATCCAGCCGCGATCTTCGAAGATGCGTCCGGTGCCGACATTCATCAGCTTATACTTGGTAGCTTGAAATTTCATTGAGGGTCAGGTTTATAGATTGATAAAAAGTTTGGTCATATATGCGACGAATAGAAGAAGCATCAGGCCGGCATCGAAACGGTCCAGTTTATCCTTCTTTCCTGTATAGATACCCGTCCATACGAGGATGATGCTCAGAAGCAGGGCGACATAATCCCATACATCTATCCGGGCAAAACTTGTAGGGGAGATGACGGCCGAAATCCCGAGGATGAGGAGGAGGTTGAAAACGTTGGAGCCCAAGATGTTGCCAAGAGCCATCTGGCTGCGTTTCTTTGCAAGGGCTACAACGGTGGTGACAAATTCGGGCAGGGACGTTCCCATCGCCAGAACTGTAATGGCGATGAACTTGTCGCTGACACCAAGAAGTCTGGCTATCGTTTCCGCAGACCTTACGAAGAGGCGACCGCCGAGTATCAGGCAAGCCAGGCCCCCGATAATCAGAACCATGGCAGCAAAACTCGTGAAATCCTTCGCATCTTCCGGCTTTTCTTCCGAGGCATCGGCATCGGTGCGGAAACTCCAGAAAATGTAAAGGGCAAACAAAACCACCATAATGATACCTTCCAAGCGGTTGAGCCCGCCATTATAACCGAGAATCACAACCAGGAAAGTGACAAGGATGGTGAGAGGAATATCGCGGAATTTGTTCTGTCTCGTGATGACGATAGGGGCAAACATCGCGGAAACAGCCAGGATAAGGCTGGTATTGAAGATATTGGACCCTATGACATTTCCGACAGCGATATCGGAATTGCGGGCAAGAGCGCCGGTGACGCTCACTACGAGTTCGGGGAGGGAGGTGCCGAATCCGACAATCACCAGACCGATTACAAACTCGCTTACGCCTGTTTTGCGTGCGACAGACGAAGCTCCGTCAACCAGGGCATTCGCCCCTCCGATTACCATCGCCAGTCCCAGAATAAGTGCTGCTATCTGTAAAAACATAGGTGTAAAGTTACGCTTTTCTTATCAATTTGCAAACATTCTCAACATGTTGAGTGTGCGGAAACATATCTACAGGCTGCACGGCGGTGATTTGGTATTTGTCCGACATCAAGGCTAGATCCCTTGCCTGAGATGCCGGGTTGCAGCTGACATAAACGATACGCTGAGGCTCTGCATCGAGTATTACCTTCACAACGTCGGGATGCATTCCGGCACGCGGGGGATCGACTATTATGACATCCGGTCTGCCGTGTTCAGAAATAAATCCCGGAGTAAGGACATCCTTCATATCTCCTGCGAAGAAAGTGCAGTTATCTATGCCGTTGGCCCTGGCGTTGATTCTGGCATCTTCTATCGCCTCCGGCACATATTCAATGCCTATAACCTTCGAGGCCTTGCCGCTTATGAACTGCGCGATGGTGCCGGTGCCAGTATAAAGGTCGTAGACGACCTCGTCTCCCTGCAAAGCGGCGAATTCACGAGCGACTTTGTAAAGATTGAATGCCTGGAGGGTGTTGGTCTGATAGAAGGACTTCGGGCCTATCTTGAAACGCAGTCCCTCCATCTCTTCGTAGATGGCTTCATCTCCTTTAAAAAGAATACAGGTCTGGTCCGAAATACTGTCGTTGAGTTTGGAGTTGATGATATAGTACAGGGAACTGATCTGTGGGAACTCCGCGGCAATGGCGTCGAGGAAACGCTCGCGCCCCTCAAAATCCGCGGCGAAGCAGACTATGACCATAGTCGCCCCGGACTCGCTTGTCCGGACGAATACAGTACGCAGAATTCCATGGTTCTCCCGAATGTTGTAGAAGGGGATTCCGTGCTCAAGGGCGTAGCGTTTCACGAACAGCCGTATGCCGTTGGAAGGTTCAGGCTGCAGCCAGCATCGCTCCAGGTCGAGTACCTTGTCGAAGAATTTTCCCACGTGGAAACCCAAGCCGCAACGCTGGGCGTCAGACAGCCCTTCCGGATCTTCTTCCGGAAGAATCCACCTGCGCTCCGATGCCGTAAACTCGAGTTTGTTCCTGTAATATACCGTACGCTCAGAGGGCAGGGTTGGAAGGATTTCCGGCACATCCAGATGCCCTATACGCACAAGCTGGTCATACACCTGATGGCGTTTCGCCTCCAACTGCAACGGATAGGGGAGAGGCTGCCATTTGCATCCTCCGCAGACTCCGAAGTGCCTGCAGAAAGGTTCCAGCCTGTCCGCGGAGGGTTTCTTCAACTCTGCGATTATACCTTCGAGGTAGTTTTTCTTCTTCTTGATTATCCTGATGTCCACTATGTCGCCGGGGACTGCAAAAGGCACAAATACAACCTGCCCGTCCGGGCTGTGCGCAATTGCCTTTCCTTCTGCTGCAACAGCTTCAATCGTGATGTTCTCCAGAAGGAGATCTATTCTTTTTCTTGCCATTTGATTATGCTAATTACCCAGAACCGCCGCCCTGCTGGAATATGCAACGGCTTCACTTTCTGTCAGAATCTTCGCCATTCTCGACCTTGAACCAAGATTCAGGTCTTTTCCGGATGCATCCTTACTGCCATACTCCTTCCATCCGCTGCCGGCGGTAGGGGAGGCGAGGACGGCGATGGGAGCGCTCTTCGAGAGG
>CAMNAD010000035.1 GCA_946530505.1 uncultured Bacteroidales bacterium | reverse complement strand
GCCATCGACCTCGGCTTCATGCCCGCCATCCTCAAGGGTATCAAGGAGCGTATGGTGGAAGGTCCTCTTACCGGTTCTTACGCCCGCGACATCCGCGTGTTCGTATACGACGGAAAGATGCACCCCGTGGACTCCAAGGAAATCGCCTTCATCATCGCAGGCCGCAACGCCTTCCGTGAGGCATTCCGCAACGCCGGTCCGAAGATCCTCGAGCCTATCTACAACGTGGATATCTTCACCCCCAGCGACTATGTAGGCCCTTGCATGTCCGACCTCAACACCCGTCGCGGCATGATCATGAACCAGGATGTGGAAGGTGCTTTCACCGTTCTCCACGCCCGCGTTCCGCTCGCAGAGCTCTACCGCTACTCCACCACCCTGAGCTCGCTCACCGGCGGTTCCGCAACCTTCACCATGAAGTTTGCCGAATACGTGCCTGTGCCTGCCGACGTGCAGACCAAGCTCCTTGCCGAGTACGCTGCCCAGGAGCAGGAAGAAGACTAAAATGCAGGTCCTCAAATTTGGTGGGAGTTCCGTTGCGAACGCCACGAATATATCGAGGGTTCTCGATATCGTATCCAAGGCTGCCCGTAAAGATCGGGTGGCCTTGGTTTGTTCCGCAATATCCGGCTGCACCGACACTCTGCTCGGCCTGGCCCGCACCGAAAGGGGCAGTGCGGAGCGCGCTGTGATGCTCGAGAGCCTGAAAACCAGGCACGAAGACATCATCCGCCGTCTTTTCACCGGTGCCGAGCGCGATGCGGTATCTGCAAAGATTGCGGCCCTGTTCGACAAACTCGCCGTCGCTCCGGAAGACGAGATGGTCACCTTCGGGGAACTGTTCTCCACCACCATCATCGCCGAGAAGCTGCGCTGCGAAGGCTTCCGCACCAAATGGCTGGACTCCCGCATTCTGGTCATCAAGGACAACACCACTCTCACCTATAATAATATCTCCACGGCAGTGGCTCTCGAGCCCGAGGTGGAGGTTTTCGTCGCCCCCGGCTTCATCGCCAGCGAGTACGACGGCAAGGTGACAACCCTCGGGCGCGGAGGGTCCGACTTCAGCGCCGCACTTTACGCCGCCGCCACGAAGGCGTCCCGCCTGGAGATCTGGACGGACGTGCCGGGCATAATGACGGCCAACCCGAAACAGGTTCCCGCCGCCCGAACCATCCCTGAAATGCCGTATCAGGCAGCCTTGGACATGGCTTCCCACGGAGCGAAGGTGCTTTATGCCCCTACCGTTCAGCCTGCTATGGAGGCTGGAATCGCCATTCACATCCTCAATACCTTCGAGCCGGAGAATCCTGGCACGGTAATCAAGGCTCTTCCGGAAGCGGAAGTTGCTGAATGGATGGGCGTTACCAGCGTGGACGACACCCGACAGGGGGAGTCGCTGCTATGCCTTGTAAGCAATGGCCGCATCAACGGCGAGTCCGCCTGCGCCAGGACCGTGGACTGCCTCAAGAAAGCAGGCATCAGGACGCTGTCCTGCTCTTCGGACGGCACGAATGTCTACGCGAGCGTCCGCCTGGCTGTTGCCGGTGAGGCCCTGAATGCCATCCACCGGGAGTTCTTTGAGACCGCTCCGGCAACGACCGTTAACCTGTATATCGCAGGAAAGGGGGCGGTCGGCTCCGCTCTGGTGGAACTCATAAAAGAATCCTCCGAGCACATCGCCCGGCGCACGGGGAAGGTGCTGCGCATAGCTGGAATTGCCGATAGCCGAGGCTGGACGCTGTCCCCATCCGCGACGGGCAAAAGGCCCGTCAATGACCCACAAGGGGCCGCCTGTACGGGCATTGCCCGTCCGATAGCCCTGTCCGCCCCCCGCGGCAGCATCTTCGTGGACGTCACCGACAGCGAAACCATCTACAAAGATTATGTGGGCCTGCTTCGCGAAGGCCTGAACATAGTCAGTTCCAACCGCCGCGCGCTGGCAGTCCCATTCGTGGAGTATGCCGCGATGCAGGCCGCAGCCCAGGAAAACGGGGTATTCCTCCGCTATGAGACCACCGTCGGATCTGCCCTGCCCATGCTTGAAAGCATCGCCGCCGGAGCCAATTCCAGCGACGAAATCCTCTCCATCGAGGCCGTTGTCAGCTGCACCCTGAACAGGATTCTCTCCGAATACACCCTCACCCCCTGCAGCTTCGCGCAGATAGTGCGGAAGGCTCAGGACGAGGGACTTACCGAATCCGATCCCCGCATCGACCTCAGCGGCCGGGAGGCCCTGCGCAAACTTCTGATTCTCGCCCGCGAGGCAGGAGTTCCATTGGAAGCGGAGGATGTTGAAATCGAGCCGGTCATCGGCCCCGAGTATGCCGGCCTTTCGCTGGAAGAGTTCTATGCCAGGCTCGAAGCGGACGAACCGCATTTCGCCGCTCTCGAGGCTGCGGCGGACGCCGCGCATCAGCGCCAGCGCTTCGTGGCATCGCTCGAAAAAGATCCCGAAGGCCCGCACGGCTACAGGGCTTCCATCAAGGTGAAGAACGTGGATGCCTCGCACCCAGCCTACCGCATCACCGGCACCGAAAACGCCATTATCATCCGCAGCGCCTACCATCCCTACCCCCTGCTGATCCAGGGTGCAGGCGAAGGCGCCCGCCTCGCCGCCGCAAGCGTGCTGAATGATATTCTGAGGTAATTCGTTATATTTGCGGTATGATGCCGCAAAGACTGATAACCATAGCGAATTATTCATATTCAGTTCCCAAGAGTCAGAAAAGGTACATTATAAAGCTGCCATTGTTTATTACACCAAAATAAAGCCGACAAAAAAACATATCGTCAAGCAACTTATTAAACAGCTGAAGTAGTTTGATGTACTTATCTGGGATCTAAACAGCAAATGACCGTAACTATACTTACACTGCACAATGCGTAAATGCCTTTTCATATCGATTATTGCGCTGGCATTGCCGGTGGCGGTTCTCGCGCAGAATTACTTCGGTGCCGGATATGTCCACGCCATCAGTCCGGACGAATCGGAAAGTGTCCATTTCAACGGCCTGTTTCTTGGAGGCGGAACCACTTTCAGAATCAGCAATTCCCTGTCATTCGAGCCGGCAATTTATTACTCGTTCCTGACGGAAAGTGGCGAAACATCCGGCAGCATCTGGAGTTCGTCGGGAGTGTCCGGTGCCATGTTTGATTATGACAGAATCGAGCACAAGTTCGACATCCCCCTCAATCTCTGCCTTGGCAGTGAATTCGAGCCCGGCAAGAGGATATTCGTTTCTGCCGGCCCTGCTGTGCAGGTTGGGCTTGTCTCGGATATGAAATACAATGTGTCCAACAGCGATTTCGGGAGCCGTGAATCCGATTACGAGACAGGAGGAGACAAGCGCCGGCTGAATGTTCTTGCCATGGCGGGTCTGGGTGTTGATCTGCAGAAGGTCAGGTTGACACTGCACTACAGCACCAATCTTCTGCCATACTACGAAGGCAACGCCTCAAAAGACAGGAGGCACAATATTTCGGCAGGGATCCATTATCTTTTCTGAAAAACTCAGAACCTCACCCCAACGCCCGCATTCAGGAAACTGGTGCGGGCGTATGGGTTGATGGTGTATGATGCCGTGACGGGGATGCGGGCGCCGTCGATGTCGAGGTCGCGGGTGTAGCGGAGCTCGAGGTGGATCACGGCGAAGTCGCGGGTGTAGTTGGTGTAGGCGCCCTTCAGCACGCTGGATCCGCAGAAGAGCGATAGCTTGCCGCCGTTATCGAATCTGTGGAAGGCCTCCAGCTCCAGATAAGACGAAAACGTGTTCCTTCCCAGGCTTCCGTCGGCTTGCGGCAGCCAGCTGCCGAATACGAAGGTAAACCATCTTGCCGCAATCGGCAGTTTTTCAGGCTCATAGCATACTATCCCTTCCAGCACGTGGGTGCTTTCTCCCTTCTTGAAATTAAAGTAATTCTCCGGGGCGGTGTAGCTGCTGCCGTGATAGAAATAGTCCGCGAAATGAAATGAAAAGTCCTTGTAGCTGTAATAGAGATCCCAGTCTATCTCCTTGTAACTGCCGTCTATCGCCAGGAAACCGAAACTCTGCAGGGTCCATCCTCCGTAATTGAAACTCACCGATGGCGAAAATTGCGTGCCGCAGACCTTGTCGCCGCGCCAGATGTAGGCCGAGTAGAGCTCGACAGATGCGTCGATGTTAAAGTCCTCCGCTTTTGCCTGGAGGATTGCGCCTATGGCCAAAAGTGCCAGTACAAGTCGTTTCATATTGCAAAATTACATTATATTTGTGTAAAATTGAAATTATGAAAGTTGCTCTCGTAGGTGCCACGGGACTGGTTGGCACAAGGATGTTGCAGGTTTTGGAAGAAAGGGATTTCCCGGTTGACGAACTCATTCCGGTGGCATCGGAGAAGTCCGTCGGCCGCAAAGTGAGTTTCAAGGGTCGCGAGTGGACGGTGGTATCTGCCGAAGATGCCATCGCCGCGAAGCCGCAGCTCGCCCTCTTCAGTGCCGGCGGGGAAACCTCGCACCAGCTCGCGCCGCTCTTCGCCGCAGCCGGCTGCCGCGTGGTCGACAACTCATCCTTCTGGCGTATGGATGCCACGAAGAAGCTGGTCGTGCCCGAGATCAACGGCGACGTACTCACTGCCGACGACTACATCATAGCCAACCCCAACTGCTCAACCATCCAGATGGTTCTGCCCCTCGCTCCCATACATAAAGAGCTGGGAATCAAGCGCATAGTGGTATCCACCTACCAAAGCGTCACCGGCACCGGCTACAAGGCTATCGCCCAGATGAACACCGAACGCGGCATTGCGGAGAAGGAAAGGCCGGAAGGGGATCCGCTGGCTCCGGCGACCTCCCTCGGACACTGGGGCGAGTATCCCGCCGTCTACCCCTATCCCATCGACCAGAACATTCTCCCTCACATCGATTCCTTCCTCGACAACGGTTACACCAAGGAGGAGATGAAGATGGTGAACGAGACTAAGAAGATACTGCGCGACGATAGCATCGCCGTCACCGCCACCACCGTCCGCGTGCCGGTGCAGGGCGGGCACTCCGAAAGTATCAATGTGGAAACGCGCAAGCCATTCACCATCGCGCAGATCCGCAGCCTGATGGCTTCCGAGCCCGGGGTTACCGTGCTGGATGATCCCTCGCACAACGTATATCCCATGCCGCTTTATGCCTGGGGCAAGGATGATGTGTTCGTGGGGCGCATCCGCGAGGATTTCAGCCAGCCGAATACCTTCAACTTCTGGTGCGTCAGCGACAATATCCGCAAAGGCGCAGCCACCAACGCCGTCCAGGTCGCCCAGCTCCTTCTCGAAAAGGGCCTGATCTAGGCCAGCTCGTAGAATCTGATATAATTGCGTACGGCCTGCTCCAGGTCGGCGGTCAGCACGTGCTCGTCGTCGCGATGCGCGAAGCGTATGCTGCCGGGGCCGCAGATGATCTTGCGGCGGAAGTTCGTCAGGTGCGGGGCGTCGCTGCCGAAAGCGACCGGCCCGCTGGGAAAGCCCTCGAAAACGGTGTAGGCAGAGGGGATGTCTCCCCCCACGAAGCGTACGCTGATGCCGTCGCCGGGAACGGAGTTCATCATCCATTCGTGCACGACACCGTCCGAAGCGAAGGTGGTGCGGAAGTACACCCGGCAGCGCAGTTCCGGACTCAATATGTTCTGGGGATTGTCGCTGATGAGCTTGCCTATGTTCCAGGTGGTGTCGCCAAGGGTATTGTCGAAGGGGAATGCCTGCTTCTTGAGCCTGTTCACGAACTCTACGAACATGTCCACGGCGCTCCGTCCGAACTGTGGATAGCCGGAGTGGAAGGGCTCGCCGGTAAACACCATTTCATATGCCTTGGTGCCTTTGGAGGCTGTCACCATCTTGTTTTCAGTAGGCTCGCCGATTACCAGCAAATCCGCCTTGAAGGGCAGGCGGGCGAAAGCCTTGGCGCCCCAGGAACCGGTTTCCTCTCCGCTCAGAAGAAGCAGCCCGAAACCGTCTCGTCCGCTTGCGGCAAGTTCCTGGCAGGCGGTATACATCGCTATTATCTGCCCTTTGGCATCGCAGCTCCCGCGTCCGGTCACCACCTCGTCCTTCACGTGCGGTGCGATGTATGGAGGCACTGTGTCGATGTGCGTGCAAAAAACGATTCTTGGCACGCCCCAGCTGAACAGCAGGTCCACGGTGCCGTCGCCGACCTCGAAAGTTTCCACCTTCGGGGCTTTCAGACGCTTGGCAAGGAACTCGGCCAGAGGCCTTTCCTTTCCTGAAGTGGAGTCGAAACCCAGTATGTCTTCGAACAGATTGTAGTCTATCATTTTATCTGAATTCACTGTATTCCGGGAGAGCAAGTTCCGAGAGTATTTCCTGCATGCGGCGGTCGTCGCGCGGGCATACGAGAAGCACCTTGTCAGTATCGATGACCATATATTTGTCCAGGTTGCTAACCACGGTAAGTTTGCCACCGGCTGTACTGGCTAATACGGAATTGGAGACATCTTTGATTATGCTCTTGCCTTCAAGAGATATGGCGTTGCCGTGGTTGGCCGGATCCGCCGACGCCTCGTAAAGTGTGCTCCAGCTGCCGATGTCGCTCCAGATGAACTTGGCGGGCAGCACCCACACGTTGTCCGATTTCTCCATCAGGGCGTAGTCGATGGAGATTCTCATGCTCTCCGAATAGGCCCTTTCCACGAGGACGTCGCGATCTATCCTGTCCCAATCGTCCCAGATGCGTACAAGGTCCGGGCAGCATTTGCGCATTTCGGCCAGCACGACGGATGCTTTCCAGAAGAATATACCGCTGTTCCAAAGGAACTCTCCACTGTCGAAGAATACCTTGGCGAGCTCGGCGTCCGGTTTTTCAGTGAAGGTCTTGGCCTTGACAGGATCTCCCAGGGAATATGCGGCGCTGCCGCCGGTCACCTGCACGTAGCCAAAATTCGTATCCGGGCGGGATGGGACAATGCCGAGGGTGAGCAGGATGTCGTTCTCCGACGCGTATTCCAGGGCGCGGACTATGTTCTTGTCGAACATGGCGTTGTCGCAGATGTCGTGGTCGGAAGGGACGGCGACCATCACCGCCTCGGGGTCTTTCTCCAGCAGTATGCGTGCGGTATAGGCGATGGTAGGGGCGGTGTTCCTGCCGTAGGGTTCGAGAACGATGTTCTCTTCAGGAAGTTCGGGCAGATGCTCCTGTACGAGCTCCTTGTATTCAGCGAGGGTGGCCACCAGGATGTGGTCGACGCTGACGCTGCGGGCCATACGTTCGAAAGTGTAGCGTATAAAACTCTTTTCCTGATTCCATACGCGCAGGAACTGTTTCGGGCGGTACTCTCTGCTTAGGGGCCAGAATCTGGTCCCTATGCCTCCTGCCAGGATTACACAGTATTTATGATCAGTCATATATCGGTATAAAAGCTTGTGGATAGTATTGAATGTATGTGGTATTGTCTTCCAGTACGACGGTAATGACGTCGAAGTATACTTCT
This sequence comes from uncultured Bacteroidales bacterium, assembly GCA_946530505.1. Classification (GTDB taxonomy): domain Bacteria; phylum Bacteroidota; class Bacteroidia; order Bacteroidales; family UBA932; genus Cryptobacteroides. Next base: position 4,422 of record CAMNAD010000035.1, on the reverse strand, counting down.
GCATCGGCGAACTTGCGGCCGGCCGAATGCAGATATGCCAGTGCTCCTTTCACGAGGTTTTTCTGTTTGGCCGCCGTTACATTTACCAGCGGATCTGCCGCAACGGGCGCCTTCCTGGTCTTAACTTCAACAAAATGCAGGCCGTTCCCGTCAGCGGTGACAAGATCTATCTCGCAGCGGCCTGCCCGCCAATTGCGTTCCAGCACTGTCTGCCCCTTGCCCGCAAGCCAGAGGGCCGCGGCGTCTTCGCCTTTCTTTCCTACAGCATCCATCACGCAAATGTCACTATGGTCACCCCGGTGCCGCCGTGACGTATGTCCTCGTCGGCCACCGACTCCACTCCGGGCATGGTACGGAGGAACTTCTGTATTTCTTCGCGCAGCACTCCCGTGCCTTTGCCGTGGATGATGCGGACGCTGTGTATGCCCAGCATCTGGGCATCGTCGCAATAGTGCATTACTTCGTCGAGGGCTTCCTGCAACCGTGCTCCGCGAAGGTCGATTTCCGGCTTGAAACCGAGTTTTCGCGAAGTGATGTTCGCGTCCACCTTCTGCTGCGGCTTGCTGAAAGTCTTGCGGGAAATCTCCCTGAATTCGTTTGAAGATATCCTCTCCACTGCATCCGGCGACATAGTGCTGCTGATGCTGCCTATGATTACGGTCACCGACTTGGAAGAAACTCTGGAAACCTCGCCTACCAGCCCGGAGCTGATCACCTTCACCTTCTCTCCGACCTTGAGGGAGCCCTGCCTCTGCACGGGTGCGGGTGTCTCGGAAGCAGGCGCCCTGCGGGCCTGTTTCTTCTGCAGTTTCTCGAGTTTGCGGTCGATGTATTCGTCCTTGGTCTTCTTCTGTTCGAGTGCGCCCAGGAAGCCCTGGAGCTCCTGGCGGGCGGCCTTGGTGCGCTCCTTGTCCGCCTGGCTCTCCTTGATTTCGCGTATGGTGCGTTCCACCTGGCGGCCGGCGCCTTTCACTATGTCCTGCGCCTCCTGCTTCGCGCTCTCCAGAATCTTCTTTTTCTGGCTCTGGATGTCTTCCAGTTCCTTCTGGTATTTGGCCGTAAGGCCTTCCAGCGCCTTGTCGGTGCTCTTCACTTTCTGGAGTTTCTCGTCAAGGGCCTTGCGTCTGCGCACGATCTTGCGCAGGTTGCGCTCGATCCCTACATATTCTTCTCCTGCGCGGGTTTCGGCATCGTGCACTATGGTTTCGGGCAGACCCATCTTTCTGGCCAGTTCGAAGGCGAAGGAATTGCCGGGCAGGCCCGTCTCCAGCTGGAACAGGGGCTCGATGCGTGCGGCATCGAAGAGCATCGCCCCGTTCACCACTCCGGTGTCGGTGCCGGATGCGTAGAGTTTGAGGTTGGTATAGTGGGTGGTGATCACCCCGTATGCACCGCGCCTGTCGAGTTCGGCCAGAATGGATTCGGCGATGGCTCCTCCCGCCGCGGGCTCCGTGCCGGAACCGAATTCATCTATAAGTACGAGCGTGCGCGCGTCCGCGTAGGAGAGCATCTCCTTCATGTCTGCAAGGAAGGAGGAGTAGGTGCTGAGGTCGTTCTCAAGGGACTGGTCGTCCCCGATGCTGACGGCAATTCGCTCGAATACAGGCAGTTCCGAGCTTTCAGAGGTGGGTATCAGCATTCCCCACTGGAACATATACTGCAACAGGCCCACGGTTTTGAGGCATACGGACTTGCCGCCTGCGTTCGGCCCGGAAATGAGCAGTATATGCTTCGAAGGATTGAGGATTACGGTCTGTGGAACGATTTCGCGGCCTTCCTTCGCGAGGGCCTTCTCCAGAAGGGGATGTCGTGCCTTGCGGAGGTTGAGGGTGCCGTCGTCGGCAATCACCGGCATTCCGGCGCGCAGGTCCAGGGCCGTGCGGGCCTTGGCCATCAGGAAATCCATCTCTCCCACGAAGGCGGCGCTTGCCAGAAGATCGGGGATGTAAGGACGGAGGAATTCGGTGAATCCCAAGAGTATGCGCTCGATTTCGCGGGTCTCGGCGAAGTGCAGCTCCGCGATCTCGTTCTCCAGTTCTATCAGTTCCGCAGGTTCGACGTAGGATGTCTTGCCTGTGGCGGATTCCCCGTAGACGAAACCGCTCAGCTTGCGTTTGGCTGAACTTGCTACGGGGATGAGGTACTTCCCTTCGCGTACGGTCACTCCCGCGTCGGCGTCCGCCAGCCCCGCGGCCTGTGCCTGCGCCAGAATGGAAGCAGCTTTCTTCGACACGGCGCCCTCCTTGCTGCGTAGGGTCCTGCGTATGTCGAAGAGCTCGTCGGACGCGGAATCCTTGATGTCGCCGTATTTGTCGAGAATCTGCTCGATGCGGCGATGTACCTCCGGAAAAACGTTAATGCTTCGGGCCAGTCCCTTCAGGTTGGGGTAGATGCCGTCTTTCGTGCCGGAAAAGAAGTGGACTATCCTTCGCGTGGTGTCTATCAGGGTCCCCAGTTTCGCGAGGCTGAGGACATCTATGCGTGAGCCTTCCTTCTGCAGGGGCTCCAGGAAGGGGATGGCGTCGATGTATCCGGTGGTGGGGAAGGCCTCCTCGAACATCATTATGAGACGCATCTCATCCGTGAGTACCAGCCTGCGGCGTATGGTTTCGGCAGATGTGCTGAACTTCTCCTCCATAACCCTGCCGCTGGCGTAGTCGGTGCTGCAGCGGTCGGCTATCATCGACCGGATGCGGTCGAATCCCAGTTTGAGTTCAATATTCATTTCTGCGAAGGTTCGAGCATCAGTTTAAGCTGGTTGCGGCTGTTGATCTGGGTGATTACTCCGTCGCGGACGAAGGAAACGGTACCCCTCTGCTCGCTGACTACTATTACGTCGGCATCGCTGCGTTCGCTGATGCCTATGGCAGACTTATGACGCATCCCGTACTTGGATGGGATGTCCGTACGGTCGGTGATGGGGAGGGTGCAGCGGGCTGCGATGATGCGGTTGCCGCCGATTATCATAGCCCCGTCGTGCAGAGGCGAGTTCTTGAAGAAGATGTTCTCTATGAGGCTGCTGCGGATATCCGCGTCGAGGGTGTCTCCGGAATCGATTATGTCCTGCAGGCTGTTCCGCCGCTGCAGCACTATGAGAGCACCTGTCTTCTGCTCTGCCATCTCGAAGCAGGCGCGGGAAAGCTCCTTGGCAGCCTCGTCGTCGAGAGCATGAGGGTTGCGCCTGAGCAGACGGTCGATGAGATTGCGGCGCTCCCCGGTGATGCCGGTGGATCGGCCCATGCGGCTGAGGAACTGCCGGATTTCCGGCTGGAAGATTACAATGAGAGCGATAGCGCCCACGTCGATTATGGTGTCGAGCAGAGCTGAGAGCAGTTTCATGTTCAGTGCCACCGCTACGATGCGTATGACGAAGAGCATGAGTATCGCTATGAAAATGTTTACGGCAGACGAGCCCCTGAGCCAGCGGAAGGCTACAAAGAGGATCAGCGCCACGACGATTATGTCTATTATATCTGCGAAACCCAGGTGAAGGAACCCGAGTATGTCCAATACCATCATATATTGTACAAATATAGCAAAAAACTTTAATCCATTGTAATTTGGAAAATAAATCGTATATTTGCAGCCCCCAAAAAAGGGGCTACTTTATTAAAGTACTTATAAACAATTAATTAACAAACCAATGCCTGGATTAATTGGAAAGAAAATCGGAATGACTTCCGTTTTCGGTGCTGATGGAAAGAATCTTCCATGCACCGTCATCGAGGCTGGTCCGTGCGTTGTCACGCAAATCCGCACTGTAGAAAAAGACGGCTATGCCGCAGTGCAGCTTGCCTATGACGAAACCACAGAAAAGCACACCAGCAAGGCTCTTCAGGGCCATTTTGCAAAGGCAGGGGTCGCTCCTATGCGCAAACTCGTGGAGTTTGAGGCAGACTTCGAGGGCGAACTCAAGCTTGGCGACACTCTCACCGTTGCCGACATCTTCAAAGAGGATGTGGCATTCGTGGACGTTGTCGGTACTTCCAAAGGTAAGGGTTTCCAGGGCGTTGTGCACCGTCACCACTTCCAAGGTGTCGGCGGTAAGACCCACGGTCAGCACAACCGTCTGCGTCACCCCGGTTCAATGGGCGCATCTTCATGGCCTTCCCGCGTATTCCCCGGAATGCGTATGGCAGGACACATGGGACAGGATCGCGTAAAGGTGTTCAACCTTCAGGTCCTCAAGGTCATCCCTGAGAACAATCTGCTAGTAGTCAAAGGTTCCGTACCCGGAGCCAAGGGTTCTTACTTAATTTTGGAGGCGTAATTATGAAACTTCCTGTTTACAAAATCGACGGAACAGAGTCCGGAAAGAAGATTGACCTCGCAGAGGACGTCTTCGGCATCGAGCCCAATGATCACGCCATCTATCTCGACGTAGTGCAGTATCTCGCAAACCAGCGTCATGGCAACGCCAAG